>CAYHJT010000180.1:0-2184 GCA_964356985.1 Candidatus Woesearchaeota archaeon | reverse complement strand
GAATTTACATATCCTTTAAAGTTTACTAATAATCTTATAAAGGATAAATACTTCAGAGATAAGGTCAAATCGATTAATATCTTAAAGTAGTAAAGTATATAAATATAAAATAATGCACCCTAAGTGAAGAGAGGATGGAAATAAAGATAAACATTCAGAAGAGGTATTTTTGGATTCTGACGATATTATTAATCGGAATAGCCTTTGTTATAGGCCAATCTACCTTAACGCCTCAACAGTTTGGTCACAATGCTAACCAGATTACAGTTACTTATAATGGCGCTCAAGTGACATTGCAACAAGCATTAAACCAGATGTCTGGTACTTCTGGCGGCTCAATAGTTACAGGAACTTATACAGGCGATGGCACAGCTGAAAAATTTATTGCAATTCCAGGAATAAATTACATTCCTTCAATGGTTTTTGTTGTACCTGAAGGAAACACTTCGACTAATGGCGGTACTACAGGTAATCCGCCTTTCTTTAGAGTATTAAATGGAAATTTGCACGCAGATTTAACAGATAATGATAAGAATTTCAAATGGTTAAATGCTCAAGCTTCAGCAGCAGGAAATAATCTTCTTGGTGCACAAGTTGGAGGACAGTATGGATTTTATGTCAAAAACACTGTTTTAGGTGCACCTGGTCAAGGTTATTCAACCAATATCAACAATAAAGATTATAATTATTTTGTTGTTGTTCCAGCTGTACAGATGATTGTTCAACCATAGGTAAGTTTTTATAGATTTCTAATATTTAATTTTACCATGAGAAGGATGAGAGGATTATCTATAGAAGATCTTCTTGCAGGATTAGATGGTTCAAGAGAGCTTGTACTTGATAAAATAAGGGAAATCTTTGAATCGAAAAGGCGTGAAGATTTTTCTCCACTTAGAGGACTTGCTAATACAAGAGACAGAATAGTTCAGATTATGCACAATTATGGTATTACAGGTGGTATACCAACACCATATTCACCGCCATCAGGAAGATTAGGAAGAAACGGGTGTTTAAATCTTTTAGAATTGATGGAATTATCTAGAAGAATATTATCAAATTCAGATGATAGAGATCCCCTCGCACATGTAAACTCTTGCAGGTATTGCCGTTATAATGTTGTATTGGGGATATACGCTATTGAAACAGTAAAATGCACTTAATGAAAAAGAAGCAAATAAAATTAATGATGAAAGAACTATCGAAAAATTATAATATAAATATTAATGATAATTATGTTTTCATAAAGGACGATAATAAAATTTTTATTACAAACAGAGATATTAAAAAAATAGATTTATCAAATTTAAATATTAAACAAATTGGATTATTATTTGCAGAAATAAAAAATAATAAATTTTATTTAACTGATGTAGCCAAGGAAATATTCTTAAAATAATTGCAAGATTCCTTCAAAGGGCATTTCTCACATAAAGGTTCTTTTTTACAAACATTCTTTCCTAATTCAACAAGTAGTGCATGAAATTCATTAAATAACTTATCATCCCTACTAAGATTGTCCATAAATAATTTCTGTAATTCATCGTAATCATCTTCTTTAAACCCAATTCTATTAATTATTCTTTTTGTATAAGCATCTATAACAAATACAGGCTCTCTGTAAGCATATAATAATATAGAATCAGCAGTCTCCTTTCCTATCCCCCACACCTCTAGTAAATTATTTCTATTTATTTCTTTTCCAGAATCCAAAAACTTAATAAATTCCTTAATCTTTCTCGCTTTCTGATTATTATACCCTGATGATTTAATTATCTCAGCTAATCTCTTAACGTCAATATCCCTTAAGTTATCTTTATCAAGAAGATTGTCTTCTTTTAAATTATTAAGAGCCTTCTCCACATTCTTCCAACTTGTATTTTGCGTTAATACGGCACCGATTGAGATTTCGAATCTCTCAGAATCAGTTAGATCACGTATAGTATTGGTTTTATCATAACCTTTCTCTAAAGTGGGCCACCAGCCTTGTGGTCCGAAGTGATTGCACAATTTTTTATAAAATAGTTTTAGCATGTATTAGATTAAATATATGTATTAATATTTATTATTTTTTCCTTAGTTGCCGATTTTTGTAATGAACTTTACCGAAAATTGGATAAATAACTTAATCTACACCAAGACTTATTTTAATTGCCAAGTCTACTTTTTTTATTATTTGATCTTTTA
>CAYHJT010000179.1:0-2187 GCA_964356985.1 Candidatus Woesearchaeota archaeon | reverse complement strand
TGCCATAAGCAGTACTCCAGCCATAATTTCCGATAGTATTTCTTCTGTAGATTGCATTTGTTGTGCCTTCTGTGCTTACATTTGGTTCCTCATCAAAGACATACATACAAGTTTCCTGCCAGGATGAATCTTCCACGATGAGATTGTTTACGCCAATTATTCCAAGCGCCATGCGTCCATTATTTTTACCCGTAGAGTTATGAATCCAAATAGTATCATTCCATGTTCCATTGCTTCCGAGATAGAAATCGTCTCCCTGGGCTTTGTCTACAACAACATGGGAAATTTCAATATTATTGGCTCCATACATGGCAATTCCCATCTGATATTCGCCTCTGATCGTTCCTTCATTCTGAGTTATTGTCCCGTTCCAGCATTTATTGGTTGCGCTTTCGGGATTGCTGCCGACTAGGTTTATATTCCTAAAAGTAATGTGATGTGATGAAGAATTACTGATAAACATACTATTGCTTGGACTTATTCCATTCGCAGTCCCTTTGATAGTTGCGCCATTTGTATTTCCATACTGCGTTGGAGTTCCTGAGCCCTCAAATATTAGATAACTTCTTCCAGTAAAACTAATACCGGGGTTAACTTGATATATTTTCCCCGCAGGGAAAACTATTATTGAAGGGTTGGCTGCGGTTCCATTTGGAACATTATTTATGAATGCTTGAAGGGTTGAAGTCACATTTGTATCTCCTGTTCCGTCAATTGAAGCCGGGACATTATATATAGTTCCAGTTTGTATCGGGGTTGGCGTAGAAGTTGATGGTGTGGTACTAGGGGTTGGTGTTTGATTTGCAAATACGACATATTGTCCGCCGGAAGCGTTTGCATCAGTTTGAATTTTCGAATTTCCACCTAGAACTCCGTCTTCAGCTTCAAGCTGATCGGGAGCTGCAGCATTAGATCTATTATCTTGATTTTGCTTGGTAAGAATTAAAGTAATAGGGAGAAATAGTACAAGAATTGAGACACCAATAATCTTAAGCATTTTTCTTTTATCCACTTACTTATTTATATCTTTTTTGAGGCTGGAAGTAAATGTTTTATTATAATTCAAATTTAATATTGAAGCTTTTGCCAAGTGCATTAGTTGTATTTACGGTAAATTTAATTGGGGACAAAGAAACAATCGTAATTTTAGAGTCTTTAGAAATTACACTTTTTGCATTTTTAGTCAGCTCAAAAGTTAATAAGTCCTGATTTTGAACCGGGTCTGCAGCGGAAAAATCAAGTATTCCGTCTTTCTCTTTAAGTATTACAGAGGATTGGTTTAGGGAATTAATAAAACTAATATTTCCCGGTCCATAGAAATTTGCTCCTATTATTCCCGAAACGATTTCCTTAATTGCATGAACTGAATTACTGAGTGCTAGTATTTGGATACCAGAATTTTGTGAATAAGTCTGCGTTTGCGCCTGAGTTCTATTGGGAAGTAAAATATAGGCATATTTGCCATTTGTTGGATTTAAGCCATGATTAAACCACATTTGAGCATACGTTCTTGTTTGAATTGGAGTATCTCCCTCATTACTTAATTGTCTCCAACTTCCGGCACGGTTTTGTATTGAAGCAGTTAGGGAAGTGATTAATCCTGATATTTTTGGAAAATAATATCCGCCGGTTCCTTCTACGTATGCCCAGTCCGGATCGGTTATAGTAGATGCGCTTGATATATTATTTCCATCAACAATCAGCTTATTAGAGCTATTAATTTTTCTGTTATCCACTATTGTCTGCGTTTTAGTATTACTTGTGCTTTTTACATCTGATCCAATAGCCACAATTTTATCATCCAATAAAAACCAGGATTTTTTTGCTAAAACAGGCAAGGGCATAGATGATTTTAGGTTCATTCCTAGAGTTGCATAGGTATTATTTAAAATAGCACCATTTGCAAAATCTCTTGTTGATAAATAGTTAGAAAATTTAAAATCATAATTTGTACCTATATAATTATTATTTTGGTCTAGTTTTATTTGCTCATCTACTGTAGTTCCCGCAAGCTTTGTTTTGTCAACCGTTGCCCAGTACCAATCATTATATTGACCCGGATCAGATTTATTATAAAAATAAACCATTCCGTCTGACATATACCAAGCTTTTTTATTGACCCCGTCAATTGTCTCGTAATTGTAAGTTCTGGAAGAAGACATACTAATTGCATAAGTATAATCAGGC
>CAYHJT010000178.1:0-2217 GCA_964356985.1 Candidatus Woesearchaeota archaeon | reverse complement strand
AAAATCTACAAATTACAGTTATGATGCCTTAGATAGAGTAATTAAAACAATAAATCCTGACAATTCATATAAAATAATTGATTATAAACCAACATATTTGATTAATTATGATGAAAACAACTCAAGCAGATTATATATTATGGATGCCTACAACAGAATTGTAGCTGTTCAGGAATTTATTACAAATAATACTTATTACACTACCTCTTATTATTACAATTCATTAGGAGAAATGAAATACCTATTAGACTCAAAAACAAATTATATTAATTTTTTATATGATAATCTAGGAAGACAAACAGCACTTGTAGATCCAGATATTGGATCTTGGTATTATAATTATGATGATAATGGGAATTTAATATCACAGAAAGACAATAAGAATAACACTATTTATTTGGAATATGATAAACTAAATAGAGTAATTAGCAAAAATTCATCAATAGGTAATATAACTTACATATATGATAAAGAATTAAATGGAACTTTATACAAACTATCAACTAATTCATTAAATAACACATTTACTTATGATAATCGACAAAGAAAAATTGGAGAATTAAAGGCAATTGATAACATTCAATTTATAAATAATTGGACATATGATTCTATGAACAGATTTACTTCTGCCAAATACCCTAATGGAGAAGTAATAAATTATACATACAATACACAAGGATTTTTGAATTCAATATATTCAAATTATAATATCATCGGTGGCAATCCCTTGCATAATATTCTTACTTCAACAATATATAATGAAAACTCAAAAATTATATCAAGAAAGTACAATAATTCTTTAGAAACAGTTTATGGTTATAATAACACTAACTCTAGATTAACACAAATACAAACAAATGGTAAACAAGACCTAAGTTATCTATACGATAAAGTAGGTAATATCATCAAAATCACAGATTCTATCAATTCTGGAACTGAAACTATGTCTTATGATAATCTTGATAGATTAATTACTTCATCAAAGATTTCAAATTCTGGATCTATAATATTCAATTACTCTTATACTTATAGTCCAATTGGAAATATAATCAATGCAACAAACAATGGTGTTTCTAAGAATTATGTTTATGGAACCTATCCAATACATGCACCAGTAAGCATTATAGAAATTACAAATTAACTTATCTGTAAATAGTCTTTAGTTTACCCCAAGATGTTCTAACAGCAGGGGTTGATTCACAATTCTCACCAAAAGCACCTATTAAAGTATTACATTCATTATTTTGAGGCAATGCTGGAGAGTTTGCATGTAAAGTAAAATCATTATTAATTAAATCACAAAATAAAGGATCTAATTCTAAGTTAGGACAACCAGTTTTTGAGCCATTTATACTTAAAGGGACTCTATAAAATATATTATTTCCTTCATCAGATGAATTATCTATTGATACTATAGCACTATTCGCAAATATATTGTTTGAAAAATGAATTCCATTAGCTGATATACTTCCATTACGATTGTTTATTATAGTATTATTAGTTAAATTAGCTAAAGTACCAGTACCATTGATTCCAATTGCGTACTGAGAATTGTATATTAAATTATGATTTAATAAAATTTGACTACCTTCAACAGCATAAGTATAATTATCCCTAAATATATTATGATGAACATTTGAAAATTGATTGGACTCTGGACATACTCCCCGTGCAAAATGTTCTATTAAATTATTACAAATTTCCAATTCCCCATTTCCAGTTGAGTGATCCGAAATCCCTATACTATAAACAGTCTCATTATTATTTGCATTTATTCTAAAACCATCAATTTTACACTTAAGATTTTGGCTGTTATAAATTGAAATTATAAAAAGATCTGTATTTACAGGCTGATTTGGTCCTCTAATTTCCGTATTTGCATAACCAGATTCACTCTTTAATGTAAGAGCTTTATTTGTTATAGTTATTACTTCAGTATAAATCCCTGGAGCTACTAATACTTCATCGCCATTTTGTGAAGCATCAACAGCTTGTTGAATTGTAGCATACTGAGAAGGAACTCTTAAAGTAGCTGCTTCTAATCCCTTAGCTGTACCTAAACCTAAGGTTAAAGCCGCTAGTCCAGTCAATGCAAATCTTTTAAATCCGTTCATTTTAACTAATATAACCTCTATATTGCAGTATATAAGTTTTTCTATATTAAGCTCTGCTGAAACCCTAACATTTATTTATTAAGAGGCATTACGCCTCACCTAT
>CAYHJT010000177.1:0-2235 GCA_964356985.1 Candidatus Woesearchaeota archaeon | reverse complement strand
TGTATTAGATAACAATATCAAAACTGTAGCTAAGGAAGGTCCTGGATCACAGAGAGACTTAAGCCCTTTTGTGTTGAACGTAGGCAAGTTATTTATTTTTGAAAATAATGAGACCATTGTATGGACAATGGAGACAACAGCTGAGTTAATAGCACCGAATACTCCAATAAATGAGGGTGTTCTGGATTTATATCTTGAAAAGACGCAAGTTGTAGGAAAGAGTTTAATTAAAGCTAGCATAGATTACAGTTCTTCTTATGATTTAAAATTGAGTTCTTCTCTAAAGCCACCTTTTTCAGGAAGATATTCTGTTTTAATAAAACATACTGGGAATTACACTTTGAATAAACCTGTAATTGAAATTATTATAAACTAAGGTTCTATTTTTAATTTAACATGCTTCATGATAGTACCAGAAAAAAGCGGCGTACTATCTAAAGTTATTGGGGTTGTCCATGATTGTGTGATGGGATTGTAATAAGTTAATTTAACTTCGATATAATTTAAAGATATTTGGTAATTTGAATAAGCTATTCCAAGATAGGATGCTTTGTCTACAGATAAGATTGGATAAGCATTATTAAAGGTAAATGATGGTAACATGGTATATGGGGGATTTGGTAGGAGATTAAAGAAATTAATGTTTGTAGGTAGAGGTGGAAGTATTGGACCAATATAACCTATTAATGGAATTCCACCTCCTTTAATAAATACATAATAAGTAACATTTGTAGTAATATTTAATTGATTTATAGTACCATTAGGTAAAATTTTAGCATATTTTAAACCATTAAGAGTTCCATAGACTACATGAACATTATTACTAGAATCTACGTCCATATCATAACTAAGGAAATAATTAAGATTTGTAGTAGATGCAATTGGAGAAAAAGAACATGGAATGACAAATGAACATTTAATCACTTTAAGATAAAGAGTAGGACCTAGTTGGACATAGAGAACATAAACATTACCTGAGGCATCAATTTCCATATCAACCGGGTCTCCAGTAATAATTTGTTGCCATGGTTGCCATGTTGTTAATCTTTTTGTAACCCATATAGTATGCAAACCCGTTGTTGGATTTTTTGTTTTCATTACAATATACGGAATATTATTTGGTCCTATAGTAAGAAATGTTTTTGAATAATCATTAAAAAAATCAGTTCCAGTATATAGAAACTGCATAATCGCAGGTGGTAAAGGAACAATTTCTGTGACTGATGGTGGTTTTTTGTAGATTAATGTCCAGTTTGTAGTACTTGAAGTACCATTGCGAAGATATGCTATATGTGGATTATTAAACGAATCGATATCCATAGATAAACCAGTAAGACTACTGCAATCAGTATTTCCACATGTCTTAGTGATAGAATCTAGTAATGTAGCATAAGAACTTGTTCCATCAGAAGTTGCAAGCTTTAGTTGCGTTGTAACAACCGGATTAGACCATACATTAGATTTAAGAGTATACAATGCATAAAAATTGGGAGGTAATCTTGCTGGAGCAGGAGTAGCAATTGGTCCAGCTGGTGCTTGGAAATAGGGAATGGATTTAATTCTAACAGCTTCACCTTGATAATTTGAATTAAAGGTGGTAATGCTAATAACAAGTACTAAAATAATTAAAATAATCCTCTTTTCCATATAGACCTTAGAGTATTGTCAATTTATAAACATTCTTATCAAAAGTTTAATAAATCCATTGTCTCTATTTATATTACAAAAGAATAGCTTAAAAGAGGTTATAATATGCTTTTTCATAAAAAGAGTGCAACAGAACTGCCACCAGCTCCGACACCTGAGGTTTTATTTAAGGTAGTTACAAATCCTGTTGTTCCTAGTATTCCAGCTGTTCCAGAAAAGCAGAAGATAAATTTCAGATATCCTTTAATAGAGCCTTATGCATATGCCCATATCTTTTGGGATTTTCAGAATAATGAGCTAGTTTATTATGTTGAAGAACCTGCATTAGATGAGAATGAAAAAAATCTTCTTGTCACAATCGAGAAAGGAATTGAAGAATTAATCAATATCAGCTTTCTTAATGTTAAAACAGCAGAGGCTGTTATTGCTTATTTAGAGAAAAATATTAAGGTATTACTTGCTGAACTTGGAATTAAAGTTACTGAGGAATTATTCTTGAAGATAATGTATTATGTGTACAGAGATTTTGTTGGATTGAATGAGAAAGAACCTATGGATCGACTGGGCGATGTTTTTGGGCTTGCCGGT
>CAYHJT010000176.1:0-2242 GCA_964356985.1 Candidatus Woesearchaeota archaeon | reverse complement strand
TTGATCGATTAATAACATTATATAAGTTATTGACTAAGGGTTTCAGCAGAGCTCTCAATAGAAAGTTTTATATCTTACAATTTTTTACTATAGATTGAAAATGGCAAACGATTTTGTTTATTATGCTCCAACTAGATTTAGTGCAACTACAGTAATAGCATTATTAATATTTTCAATTATACTAATTATACTATTTTATATGCTTTTTAAGAAAATCAATAAAAAATAAGACAACATAAGTTTTAAAAAACAAAGCCTATTTCTCTATAACATGGATGACTTAAAAAACAAAATTGAAGCAGTATTATTTACAACTGGAAGAAGTTTAAGCTTACAAGATATAAGCCAACTTTCAGGCATAGGTAGCATTGGAATGCTTAAACAAGCCTTAGAACAATTAAAAAATGAGTATGCTTCCAGGAATAGCTCTCTAGAAATTATTAATGATAATGATAAATGGAAGTTAAATCTTAATAGGAATTACTTATATTTAACTGAAAAATTATTAAATGATGCAGAACTTGATAGGCCTGCACAAGAAACATTAGCAATAATTGCATTTAAACAGCCAGTGCTTCAGAGTGATGTAATAAAAATAAGGGGCAATACCGCTTATGACCATATTAAGATCTTAAAAGATGAAAATTTTGTAACTTCTGATAAATCTGGAAGAACTAGGATATTAAAATTGGCTCCCAAATTTTATGATTATTTTGATTTTGTAGATGATACATTAAAATCCAAACTTCAAAATGTAACAGTTACACAAATTCCTAATTCTAATCAACCTGACCTCAGTAAATATGATGAATCAAAAAAGGAATAAGTGATGCTAAATCGTATTTAAAAATAAAAATAAAATTCTATTACTACTTATATTTTTATCAATATCAATATTTAGAATATTCTTTGTCCTGCAAAGCCAAAACTTGACTGGAGACAATGCTTATTTTAATTATAGACATGTAGAATATATAAACCAGAAATTTTACCCATTATTATATGATCCATTAAGCTATGACGGTAAGTTTATCGCTTTTCCCTATTTATTTCATTATTTTCTAGCTTTTTTTAGCATGTTTTTTAACACATTATTAGTTCTTAAAATAATACCAGAAATTTTGATATCTCTATTAGTGATTGTAGTTTATTTGATAACCAAAGAAATTACTAAAGATGAAAATGCCGCATTAATATCATCATTAATATCTGCATTTATCCCGTTGCTAATGAGAGAAACATTAAACAAAGCAAGTACATTGTCTTTAATGTTACCTTTAATGTTTTATGCACTATATTGCTTTATGAAGATTAATGAAGGTTCTCAATATGTTTTTCAATTTGTTTTAATATCTATAATTTTACCATTTATTGATCCTACATCAATGATATTATTATTTTCATTATTGATTTATTCAATAATTCTTTACTCTGAATCTATAGAGCTAGGAAACTTAAGAAAAGAAGCAATATTTTTAGCTTCTTTTGTGATTATAATCGGAAATTTTATCGTTCTAAAAAATATATTCTATAAATATGGTTTAGAAGTATTTAAACTTAGCATTCCTAATTCCGTTTATGTAACATTATATAGAGATGTAAGTTTGTTAGCTTTGATATATTTTTTAGGAATTGTGACAATGTTGTTTGGATTTATTGGTGTGTATTATAGCTTATTTAAAATTAGAAGAAGATCCATATTTTTAATATCTAGTTTAATGCTAACTATATTATTGATATTAATAGCAAAATTCATTGACTTTTCTACTGGCCTTGTATTCTTAGGAATATCACTAAGCATACTTTCTGGATTATTTATATATAATTTTTTTAATTATTTGAAACTTACAAAATTTAATAATTTTAAAAATGCCATATATTCTTTTATAATAATTTTTATCATAATATTATCGATAATACCTAGCTATCAAATGGCTCAACAAAGTATTAAAGATTCAGTCAATAATCGAGAGATTGAAGCATTTACATTTATGAATACTAATATTCCTGATGATTCAATTATCTTAACTAACTTTAAGGAAGGAAATATAATGAGTGCTATTGCTAAAAGAAGAAACTTCATGGATACTTATTTGTTGTTAAGCGATGATGTAAATGAACGACTTAGAGTAACTAATCTGATATATACAACTTCATTTTTAGGGATACTAGTAGATCAATCCAAAAAAAATAACATTGGCTATATTTATTTATCTAAAAGAACAGAAATTGAATATAATCT
>CAYHJT010000175.1:0-2272 GCA_964356985.1 Candidatus Woesearchaeota archaeon | reverse complement strand
GATCTTTAATTAATTTTAGCATCTTTATAAATAAAAAATTAGGAATTGTTACGGTTTTATATATTTTTGAACATGCTAATTGCTTCATCCTCAAAAACTGGTTCTTTTAATTCATTTCTATAACTATGATCTGCGTTTACAATTTCAAAATAGTTTATATCTTTCGAAACTGCATCGGAAAGATCTTTTTTAACAACTTCTATATTTCCAAATTTATCATTTTGACCTTGAATAATATATATTTTTCCAACAAAGCCTTTTATATTTATGCTTCCTGTAGCGTATCCAAAAAATATTACAGAAAACTTTTGTTGTTCTTCTTTTGATAATGATTTCACATAATAGCTCGCTATTATGGCTCCAAGAGATTTTCCAATTAATCTTATATGTTTATATTCTTTTGCTTTGCATTGATTTAAGACAGAATTTAATGTTTCTAGTTCCTCTTTTAATTCTGGTCCTGAAGATTGTTCTTCTCCTCTTACAAAATATGAAAAATTAAAATTAGCTACTGAATGTCCTTGTTTTAAACATTCATCAAAAATCTTTTGCATTAGTGAGTAATTCATACCACCTGAGCTACCATGGAGTAAAACATCTAGTGTATTTGAATTTAAATCCTTGAAAACAAGTGAATTTGTCATCAAATACAATTATAGTCTATTTTTCACCTGTTATTAGATAATAACCGACTTTCTTACTACTCATCAATTTTTCAATTCCAATCATTGCTAGTCTACCCAGTGTTATTTCTGATGAAGCCTCTGGTTCTCGATCAATTCTCATTTGTGCATGTTCAGAAGCAAAAACTGCAGATTGAATCATGTTTTTAGTGAGATCGTTACCTTTGATATTTTTGAAACCAATTTGCTTCATCCATGATTCAAAAGTCTCATATTTTATGATACTTGGGACAGCCATACCTTCTTGAAAATGTCTAAAATATTCTTTTTCTTTTTCATCATATTCATCTGTATATGCAAAGCAGTCAGCTATTACAATCTTTCCACCCTGCTTAGATGTTCTAAAGGTCTCTCTTAGTAACTCGTGTTTGTTCTGAGCATGAGCAAGACTTTCACAAAAAACCGTTCTATCGAAAGTTTCATTCGCAAAACCAGTCAATTGAAAATCTTGCTTTGTTGGAAAAACATTCTTAATTTCATTTGAACGAACATGCTTGCCGATTGTATCAAGCTGATTAGCGACTATATTTACTGGAAAAACTTTGGCAGAGGGATGTTGTTTTGAAATTTTAAATGACACGCTACCAACTCCACATCCCGCATCCAAGACTTTATTTCCGTCCTGCACGTCAAGTGTATCAACCACAACCTGTGTCATTCTGCTAACTGCAACTCTATTATCAAATTGTGTTTCGCCTTCAGGCATATAACCTAAATGAATTGCAAATACATCGGGAGTTTCATTGTCAGGTCCCCAATTAGAATAAGCGGAATTAGAAACTATATAATATGTTTCTAATATATCTTTATGTTCTTTAGAAATAGGCATAACGCGATTATATCACAATTGTAGTATAATATCCCATAAGTATTATTATGATTGAAACAAGTTTTAAAATTGCTACAGAAGCTAAGATTTATAATGCTACAGTAAAAAGTCTATTTGAATCTTTTTGCGAGTATGGAATTTTGACAAATGAAGCAGGCATAATTGATTCAATTTCTACAGAACTTCAAGAACCTATAATACATACACTTGAATCACACATCACAAAGGAAAAGCCAGTTTTGGTGTACTCTGTGCTTCGTTCAAGTGGTGTAGATGTATCAAAGTGCACAATTATTTCAGCTTCTGTTGACATGTTGTGGGCACTATCAATAATGTATGATGATATGTTTGACCAAGATGAAAAACGTTCAGGCGAACCATCAGCTTGGGTAAAATATGGAAGTGATACCACTTTTAAATCAGCACAGTTAGGTCTTGAGGCTGTCAAAAGAAGTTTAGTGGATAGCTGTGATGCAGAGTCAGATAGTAAAACTGATGAGTTCGTAAATAGAAGTCTAGTATCACTTAAGGCACACAAGGCTATAAAAATAGATGCACCAATAGTTGAAATTTTAAACAATTACAAACAAAGAGCTTTGTTTCATACAGCCCTCCCGTTTTCGCTTGCTGGGTTTAAGGATTTTGGCACAGATCAAGGATTTCTGGCATTAGAAAATGTTAACTTGGCGGGGCAAATCCTAAACGATTTAAAGGATTTTTCACCAAAATATTTTTGGGTCAGGGAATCATGCAGTGACAT
>CAYHJT010000174.1:0-2275 GCA_964356985.1 Candidatus Woesearchaeota archaeon | reverse complement strand
TAATTTACAATTTTTAAAAGCATCAATATCTTTTTTTGCTACAGTTTTAACATTTCCAACATCTTCCCATAATCCAACATCCCTATGGGGTAAAAAAGTAGTTAATTTATATTTCTTGCATATTCTATCTATTTCCTCCAAGAACTCGCGATCTTTCTTACTTGATAATGTTCCAGCGATGTAAACTTTCATAACACTTTTAAATCTATTTAAGTTATAAGCTTTATGATTAAAATATTAATAATTAAATTAGGGGCATTAGGCGATGTACTTAGAACTACTCCTATTTTAAATGCGATTAAAGAAAAATATCCTGATTCAGAAATATCTTGGGTAACTAGATATGACTCAACTGAAATATTATCAAATAATCCAAAAATAAATAAAGTTTTTACCCTTCCTTATAAAAATACAGAAACTTTTGATATTTTATATAATTTTGATATAGAAAAAGAAGCTATAAAACTAGCTTCTAGTATCCAAGCGAAAGAAAAATATGGATTTTATGATAATAATGGTTATCCTGCTGCGTTTAATATAGCAGCAGAGTATTATCTTAATACCTTATTTGATGATGAATTAAAAAAGAACAATAAAAAAACTTATCAAGAAATGATTTTTGAAGTTGCTGAATTATCTTATGAAAAGCAACTAATTCAATTAAATCTAAGTAATGATGATAAGAAATATGCTGAAAACTTTATTAAAGAAAATAATATCAAGATAGAAAATTTAATTGGAATTCATATAGGTGCATCTTCAAGATGGCCTTCTAAAGCATGGTCTGAAAATAAAATCAAAGAATTCACCAAAGAATTAAAAGGAAGAGGGAATAACGTAATTTTATTCTCAGGATTAAATGAAAAAGATAAACATGAAAAAATAATGAAAGAATTAAAAGAAGAAGGATTTCAAGTTTATCATAATAATCCTAATAATTCCATAAAACAATTTGCTTCTTTAGTTAATTCATGCAAATTAATGGTATGCTCAGATAGTTTTTCTCTGCATATATCATTAGCTTTAGGAATAAAAACAATTGCATTATTCTTTTGCACATCTTCAAATGAGATAGAAGGTTATGGCTTATTAAAGAAAATTATTTCCCCTTTGCTTTATGAGTTTTTCCCAGAAAAAATGAATCAATATAATGAAGAATTAGTTAATAGCATATCTGTTAAAGAAGTTTTGAAAGTTTTTAATGATATAATAAGATAGTTATTTATACATTATCCACCTGTTTAAGTACATAAAAGGAATATTTACTAATCCAACTAACCATTTTATTACTAAAATTCCTATAAATAATGGTAATATAGGTCTTACACCATAAAAAGCTATAAATACAAAAATTATTGTATCAATAGCCATAGAAGGCAATGAACTAAAAATATTTCTCGTCCATAGATATCTTCCTTTTGTCAGTTTTTTAAACCACGAGAATAAATATGCATCTAAATTTTCACTTATTAAAAATGCCACCCAACTAGCTAATAAGATTCTTGGAATAAAATTAAATATTTTTTCAAAAATTTCTTGTTCATTCCAAAATGGTGCACTTGGTAATGAAACCGCTAACCAAATAAAAACTGTGATTGCAATTTGTGTTAAGAAAGCTATAAATATCATTTTATGTGTTTCTTTTCTTCCAAATTTTTCATTTACTATATCTGTAATTAGAAATGTAACAGAAAAAGTTATTACGCCAGCAGAAGCAAATAAAGTTGTAAATCCTAAATCAAAGGAAGCAATTTTGTAAGCTAGAATGTTGCTTATTGTTATAAAAGAAATATACAACCCTATAAGTGCATCTGGTTTATTGTATTTACGAACGTACCAAGAACCAAATATTGTAAAACTTGTTATTACAATTATCCACAATATTATTAGCCCTGTCATTATTTAGCCAATTTTTATTTTATTAATAAATGTTACCATTTTAAATAAATTTAAAAATGCCTTTATTCTTTATTAATTAATGGAAGAAGCCCAAGAAGTAAAATCAAATATTAAAAAAAATAAATTAAAAGAATTTCTTAAAAATAATTTAGCTATCATCTTAATATTGGTAATTGGTTTAATAATTAGAATTTATTTCTTCATTTTAACCAAAAATCAAGCCGAATGGTGGGACAGTTGTGAGTACTTATCAATGGCAACACATTGGATTACTGGATTACCCTTTGAATTTAATCCGCAAAGACCACCATTATTACCATTATTAGAAGCAATTTTACTTAGATTTGGTGCAAGTGACATGTTACTAAAAGTTATT
>CAYHJT010000173.1:0-2291 GCA_964356985.1 Candidatus Woesearchaeota archaeon | reverse complement strand
AGCAAAATCTTTTAGCTTTCTTAATGCTACTCTTAATGAAGGTTCAAGATCTTTGTCTCTTAAGAATTGGTGACTTTTTAGAAGATTGTAAGATTCTTTTTCTTTCTCTGGAAGATGATCATATAGAATAGATAATTTTTCTTCTTGACCTTGAATATAGTATACTGGAGAACTACCTATTTTTGCAGTACTTATTTTTATTAATTTAGAAGCGATTAATTCTGATAAAACTGCGCCTGCAAATATTGTATCTGAACCTAATTTTCTTGATATTTGAACTGGCAGAACAGGACCATTAAGATTTACTATCTCTAGAACCTTGCTTCTTAGCTCTTTTATATCGATCATAACTTTATTCTGAGATTCATTATATTTAAGTATTTATGTTTATAAAAACAACCCTTTTATAAGCTGTTAAGTTAGCGTCAGGTGGAAATAGAAAATTTATTAAAATACCCCTTATAATTGATAACCATGGAATTAGTAAATTTTATAGTCAAAGCCAAGAAACAGACTTATGCAAGTGGTAATCCCGCTACAAAGTTAGAAGATGGATTTGAAGAATTTGTTTACGAAGAAGGGGATTACAAATATAGAGATAGGTATCATGCAAGAGATCCAAAACCACTCGGTGGGGAAGAGGTTATCTGGCAAAATGGAAGAGCTATCTGGATGATGAATTATTATGGGTTTATTCTTTTTAATAAAGTAAACAGTGAGAAAGTTTATGCGTTTCTTAGAAAGGCAATGAGTCTTGTAGACAAACAAAGACCATTTAGGGGTCCTTCAAGTTTCAAAGATGGAGATTTTGAATACCTTGACGAAAGCGAGGGAGATGCAGGTAGGTTTAAAGGTACAGAAAAAATATTTTTCAAGGGAAAAGAAATTTATAGATTAGAATATCATGGAGGAACCTTATAATGATTAACTGTATTATTATCCATGGTTGCCCTTCAAACGTTGAGAAGGCAATGAATCCAGAAACAAGAACTTATGATAAACATTGGATTCCTTGGACTAAAAAGAAATTATCTTTACACGGAATAAAAGTAGAGACTCCTCTTATGCCTGATCCTTGGGAACCCGATTATAACAAATTCAAAAAAGAATTTGAAAAATATAAAGTTGATGAAAACTCTATATTAATAGGGCATAGTTGTGGATGTGCTTTTTTAGTTAGATGGTTAGGAGAAACAAAACAAAAAATTAATAGGCTTCTATACCCACTTTTAAGTGGTTAAAATAGAAAGATTTATAAATATGGTCAATTTTGTGAAAGATTATGACTGAAAACCTAGAAAGTCTAGTTGTTAAACGATACGGGACGTTTGAGATTACTTCTGGATCTGCTATAATGATTGATCCGTGTTATACAGAAAAGCCGAGTTTTGATTTTTACAGTATTTTTGAACCTTATCTTTTCTTAGCACCAGATGTTTTACAAGGTGAATTTGGTATATACTTTAGCACTATTTATGGTGATGGCACATACGAAATTACAAGAAAAGGAAATAACTTACTGATTTGGATCTATAAAGATCCTGTAGGCAAGAAAGTTGGAGAGTGCGATGTGGATACTGGAACTCTAATGTTTAGTGATTTAGAAAAGGTAACTGTAAAGCCAACAGTTAGGAGAGAATCTTATACGGTAGTTGAATTACCAAAAGGAATTTATGTTGTCAGATTTGGTAAGGAGAATAAAGTCATAATTAGCCCACATTATAGAAGATCTCATTTAAATGACAAAGGAGTAAGTTTAGAATCGAAAAGAAAAGAATGGGATGAGAAAGGGTTTAAAGTTTTAAGATTGTGGGAACATGAAATAAAAGAAATAACTAAAACTTTAAGAAGAGCAAGATTTTTAGAAGCTGAAATAGAAAAATTGGAAAAGAAATTGGGGATTAAATGAAAAGTGCCGATACGATTGAAAGAAACATAATAAATTCTTTTAATTTAGTATCTAGAGATATTTCTAGCTTAAAGCATGAAAACTGGAAGATTAGGAGCAGATTAGATAAAATAGAAGATATTCAGAAACAGATTCTTTTAATGTTAGCTAAACAAATTCAGAATAACAATTCATTATTGTTGGTTGGAAACAGGGATACTTTCGAAGTGCATAGAGCAGATTGTATATTAGCTAAAGCAACTAATTCTGAAAAATTAATGAAATTTAATTCTAAACTAGAGGCTGAAAGATTGGGATTTAAAGACTGTATTTGTTTATACTAAGGACGCTTCCACGCGATTTCATAATACACAACATCTTGCTCATTATCCACTACAGCTAG
>CAYHJT010000172.1:0-2303 GCA_964356985.1 Candidatus Woesearchaeota archaeon | reverse complement strand
TTAGGGGATTAATAACGGTTCCATCAGCAATGTTATGTGCAATAATCATATCAAAGAGGGGGGTTATTTTAATAGGTAATATCGGATTTGAGATGTAATTTGGTCCATTACTTGTCTTATATGCTATAATGTTTTTTTGTAATTCCATTTTATTAATACCTACAATTTGACATAAATTAAACCATATTTTAAGTGGCACAAAGAAATTTTCATTGCAATATCCTTCCTTTAAGATATTATAAAATGTCTTAAATGATACCCCTATTTGATCTTTAATAATATTATAGGCTTTTCTTTTAGTAGAATATTTTTTATAAATAAGAGTCTTAATTTTCTTATAAAATTCTTCATTTAATTTGACATTTATTCTATCACTAATCTCCCAAATATTTATATTTTTCACGTTATTAAAAGAGATTAAAAGTATTTAAATCTTTACAAAAGAGTTTTCCAACAAGTCCTATTAACATTTCAAAAAGAAAAAGTCTGCCTATAAATTGTTTTCTATAATGCAACGGAAGAGTGGTATAGAGATTATTTAAATCCCAAATAGAAAAAAGAGGCATGTTCAAAGAGAGCAAATCTTCCATGGCATAATTTAAATGTCATGGAGGTTGAATGGGAAAAAGCCATAATTCAAACTGCAAATATTTGAGAAATAGGTACAGATGTCCCTATTGCCAAAGGGGATACATGATGGAATGGGCATTAAGAAATCATGAAAAGATTTGTGTTTGGAAATTCAGGAAAGAATAAATAAAAAAATATCTCTGATTAATTTTAACATATACTAATCCAGAGCCAAGCTTACTTTTAATGCTTTTTCCACTTTATTTAAGATGTAAGAATCCAAAGAACTTATTTTCTTGATTAATCTTGATTTATCGATCGTTCTTATCTGGTTTAACAATATGGTGGAATCTCTGCCTAGACCAGATTCTTTCTTTAAAATAAAGATATTTGTTGGAAACTCTTTTGAAAATACTTTTGAAGTAATCGCCGCAGTTATTGTTACAGGGGAATAAATATTAGATGTATCATTTTGAATTATTAAAACTGGCCGAATTCCTCCTTGTTCACTTCCAATAATAGGCTCTAAATTTGCTAAGAAAATATCTCCTCTTTTTATAAGCATCTTACCATTCCCACTGGCTTAAATCCTCAATAGCTTCAAATTCCTTGGTTATCTTAAGATTTTCTTCTGCCATTTCCTTACATCCCTCTATAAGAAATTCTCTTTGTTTCCTTTTTTGTTCTTCAATGGATTTTATCATATTCAGGATAACTTCTTCATAAGTTTCTCTGCCATTCTTTAATCTGTCCAAAATCTTCTTTACGTTCTCATTGAGTTGTATTGTCGTAACCATATAACTATAGAATGACTATAGTTTATAAATCTTCCTATTTATTCAATTCTTTCTCTTCGGGCTTTTCTTCCTCTTTCTTCTTCTTTAAAACTACGCCGCTGCGGAGTTTTCCTCTTTCTTTAAGACGTCGTCGCTACGGCGTCTTCCTTCTTCTTCTTTCTTCTTCTCCAAAGCAGTATGAGAAGAAGAAGTATGAGTATTAATAAAATTAAACTTATCAGGTAAAGAATTATTCTGCCGATTGTGCTTATCCCCTCTGTTACTTCAAAATGCGCGCTGGAAGGAGCAACTCCGTTAGGATACCTGAGCTCAAGTCCAACGACGTATTTCCCTAAAGGCAGGGCTCCAGTATCAAAATTCCTATCAAGTTCTGTCAGGTCTTCAACGAGCATGGTTTCTGATTTTGTCAGGTATATTTTTCCTGAATAATCCCTTATCGTGAAGAAAAAACTTACATCGAGTCTTTCGGGGTCTCCGAGAGGAATTATAGTTACCCTGGTCCTTAACTCGTCTCCCTGTGAAACTTGGTAATTCTTGTTCAGCACGATTATATTTGAGTCGAACAAGAGGAGCTTTGTCTTCACATTCAATGCAACAAGAACTGTTCTTCCCCCTATGCTAATAGTACCGATAAAAATTCCTGGTTCGCTGAGAGCAACAAAAATAACCTGCAGGTCGACAGATTGTCCTGCAGGAATTGTTAATGACGTGTTTCCAAGAATCACATGATTTCCAAGGTTCAATTGTGTGACAGTCACTGTGATGGGGCTTGTTCTGAGGTTTGTAACTCTGATTGTTCTTTCAGTTGTTGTGTTCACGACAAGATTTATATTGAACTGTGTCGGAACTATACTAATATTTGTATAGGGTCCAGCACCTCCCCCGCCACCAGGTGGAGTTGTAACTTCTGTCTGGCATGTGCTTGAACATCCGTCT
>CAYHJT010000171.1:0-2332 GCA_964356985.1 Candidatus Woesearchaeota archaeon | reverse complement strand
ATCTTTTTTTAAATTTTCAGTTCTCTTACAAAAAAGAACATTAAATTATAACATAAAACATGCTAAATCGCTTTATAAGCATTTTCCTATTAGAAAATGGTTATTGACAAATATTTAATTTGGCTTATAAGCATTTCCAAAAAAGAGAAGGTAATATTTATTAGTTCTCTTACAATATTATCTCCTTAAAAGATTAAAGTTTCTATGCAATTTCTCAACATTTTCCTCACAAACATAATCATGTTGTCTAAATCCCCCACCAAATGTCTTAGGAATATGCAAAAGCTCATGAATTATAACTTTATCTTGTTCAGCAATTGAAAGCTTATCAAATTTTTCAAGAAATTCAATAGTATAAAAAGCAGAAACCTTCATTCCTTTCTGCATAACTTTGCCAATAGTATGGCATCTTGCAAGAGTGCGTTTGGTGCTTGAGCCAAATGAACGCAAACACTCAACTCTTTCAAGATTAATATGCTCCATTCTCAAAGTTTGAGCAATAGAACACAAACGTTCTTTCAAATCTGGAGCATAATCATATTTCATTTCATCACCAAATCAGAAAGAAAGAAAAGAGTTTTTAATGTTTGTGGTAAACATGAATTTATTTTACAAACTCAACATTTTCAATTGTTCTAAATCCCTCATCACCAGTCAAGAACTTTACACCAGACCTTTTAGCGATAGTGTAGCCAAGACAATCAATATAAGATAATTTTAATTTTTTATGAAAAACTCTAAATTCATTAGACTGCTTAATAGTATAATCATCAAAATCAACAGCAAAATGAATAAATAAATCATAATAACGATCGGCTTCAGATTTTCCATAAAGCAACATAAGACCATAATGCAATTCCATTAAATTTAATCTTGTCGTAATAATTGCTATACCTTGATTATATTTTCTATAATTCTTATTGCCATGAATTACCTCAAAAAATGCATAAGTATCAAAGAAATAAGTTTCTATTTCTCCCATCCCTCTTTCACCAAATCTTTAAATTCCTGACCGGTAATCTTTCTTTTTTTAACTGACCCAAAAACATTACGCAAATCAGCTTCCTTAACAATTTCTATTACAATTCCATCATCCTCTTTTAAACCTCTGCTATCAAGGAGTATTTTAGGAAGTATAACTCCGAAAGAGTTACCCCATTTTCGTATCTTAACTTCAACTGCCATAGTCTATGTTTATACATAAGTATAACTAATATTTAAACCTAACCAATCATAAAAACTTTATCAGCGCCCATATCTCTACGAAGCTCTACTTTATTAGGATGAACTCCAAATTTTCGCGAAAGCATTGAAACAAGCTCATTCCACATACCAGGTTCATTAAGACCTGACTGCAAATAAACCAAATAACGATTGTTACCAAAATTTTCAATAGTATTTTTAGTACTCTTTTCTTTTATACGAACTGAAATATCCATAAATACTAAACAAGCGATTACTTTAAAAGAATTGTGGCGCTATCTAAAAAATTCTATAATCCAAGAATAGATTCTTCATGTTTTCTCTGATAATCTGTAGCTCTCTGAATCAATCTTTGAGCATCTGCTCCTATTTTGGCAACTTGTTCTAATGTGGGCGTAACTCTAAAAGATAAATTGCTATTCTTCAAAAATCGTTCCAATCTTACCACTTCATCAAAATTTTGAGTGGAATCAATATCCAAATCATATTGAACAGTAATTGGCTCTTCAATAAATCCTCCTCCTTGCCAATAAACTAATTTTCCAAGTTTAGATGGATGAGGATCAACCCCTATAACCAACAAATCTTTAGGAGCTGAAGAAGGATAAATAAAAGAAAAAGAACCCACCTTATAAAAGGCACCATGATAAAGTTGAGATTGATTTTCTTTATCTGAAATCAAGAAACCAGCATCTTTAATTCTTTCCGCAACGGATTCTGCTTCATTAATTGTTCGTATCCAAAAACTCTCTACATCCCATACATTACGATAGTCTTTATCAAAATGAGACTTAAAAATTTGCAATTCATCACCCGAATGAATCCTGTAAGGGATTACCAAATCTTTCTTATCAGAAGAAACTGCATTCACAGACATACAAAAAAAATAGAATATTGCTTTAAATAAACTATTATTCTGCAATAGCCTATGTCTAAAAAGACACATTAGAGTGGGGATAAATCAATTTTTTGATAATACAATTTATAAAATTATTTGCCCAGAACTTCAATAATCTTTCTCCTAGAAGTAGGATTTTTTATCAAGATATTTTTAGAAGAAACTTCAAACTCATCAGCAATAAGTTTAATCAAACTTAAGTTAGCTTTATTTTTGACCGGTATCTCTTTA
>CAYHJT010000170.1:0-2343 GCA_964356985.1 Candidatus Woesearchaeota archaeon | reverse complement strand
GTAACAACTATAGTGCTAAATATTTCTAAGGTTAGACCAAGGTTTGTATCTGCCGTTATATTTAAACTTGTGCTGTTTGCTCTTTGGTAGCCGGCTTTACTATGGTTGATTGTGTAGTTGTTCCATAGTGTTTTTCCTAAACCAGAATCTACATATTGTGTTAGATTATAAAATACTTGTCCATTGGAATTTGTTAGTAATGAGAAAATTAATGCGTTTGTTGTGTTGCGGGCAGATACATTTGCTCCTTCTAAAACTGCATTGGTATTATCTGTTACAGTAGCGTTTAATCTGAACCTCCTATCAAGAGTTCCCCCACTCATATTGTAATCAGTAATGTCTGACGAATTTAGCAAAATTGTGAGGTTTTGTATAGAAACATTTCTGAAATTAATAAGGCTGTCTGTTATATTTGTAGGTCCTTGGATATTTGCAAAGGTTATATTGCCATAATTTAGTCTTTGAATTGGAGATGGATTGTTTATCGTTGTAAGGTTAAACTTCGTTGTTGAGTTGGTGGCCGTTATATTTGCTCCGGTGGTATTAAGTTTTCCTTGAAGGAATAGTGCGAATTTCCCATTTACTGTTGGACTGAGTAGATTTACTGTTGTATTGAATAGAATTGCGCACTTGTTATTAATACTTAAAATAGAATCTTCTGTTACATTTAAGTTTATATTTAGGCCGATGCACGTTGGATAATTAGGATTATTACAGCTGTAGCCTCTTCCTAAAGCGATTGCCAAAGTTGAAATATCTGTACAGTTTTGTTTTCCTCCTACCTCTAAATATGGTCCCTGAATTTTAAATTCTCTTGTTATAGACTCATTATTGTTTGAAGCTGCATCTGTTACATTTACTTTCCAGAAATATTTTGCTGCTTCTAACCTATATAAATTCTTAATTTCCCTTTCTGATAATGATAGATTATACATAACTACTTCATCTAAAGTTCCATTAAATCCGAGGCTGCCTATTCCTCCCGGACCATTTGCACCAACTCTTAAAATATTTGTGCTGTTTAAGATAGTGTAAGATCCGATATGGGTTGTGTTTCTAGCTCCATTAATGTAAAATATTATTGTTGAAGTATTTGCAGTTACTGCTACATGAGTCCATTTGTTTCTTTCAAACACGTTATCCGTTGAGGAGTTTTGTATCTCATTTCCAGGGTGGAACTGTGTTGCATTTGTAACGTAACTTATTCGAAATAAGAATCCGGAGGGTCCTACTTCTGTATCTTTACTGACAATGGCCCCTGTACCGGTACTCGAATATGGCTTAATCCATGCTGCTATGGTTAGTTCCGTAACATTAAAGATTTCTTGGTTTGTTACTCTCAAATGATCTCCATTACTTACGCCGTCAAATTCCCATCCGCCACCCAAGTAACCTTCAGTTGGTTTAGGTTTTGCATCTCCAAATGCAGTTGCATTATTATTGTAGTTGGAAAAGTCGTATACCAAAGTTTCATTCTCATAGAAATTTGAATTATTGTCGAAGTGAAGAAGCAATATTGTGCTTGTATCTGGTATGGTGGCTGGAGCAGTCCAATTATAAGTGACATTTGTTCCTGGAGGAACACTAAAGTTTTGATATATTAATCCGTGCTTGTAAAAATTAATAGTATTGGTTGATTTTACTCCATATATCCTTACGTCTACAAGATCTAGGTCATTATCTATTATCGTAGCATTTAGTGTTATATTAAAGATGCCTACTTGGAAATCTGTTGCATTTGGTGGCAAGTTCAAAATAGTTGATGGTGTTGTTGTTTGCGATTTAAATCCATCAATTGTAATGTTGTTTTCCAATGTTGGTGAATAAAATGAATTTGAAGAGCTATTTCCTGCATAAAAAGTAAATTTCAAGCTGATATTTCTAGGTGATGATATCGCAATATTTGACACTTTATTATTCACTGGCGTTATTTCTGGAGTATAAACGTAAGAAGTTCCTGACTGGTTTCCCACAGAAACATTTATCATACTACTGAAATTTGTTGTTGTGTTTAGAGTTATATTGATTATATCTGAGCCTATTGCTGTTGTTGCATTTATGCTGTTTATTTGTTGTTCACCTCTTGTATAAAATATAGAAGACAAATTGCTGTATAAGTTTGAAACTTGTGTTGCTGTCAAGGAAGTATTTAATACTAGTACTTGATCTATTGTACCATTCCACTCATTAGTAATGCTACTATCATCATGTGCCCCTATAAATGTATTTTCTGAGTCCCCCCAGCCCCCGGTTGCAGTATCTATTGTTATTGTGCAAGCTGTGCTATCTTTTTGAGTGCCGTTAATATAGACAAAAATGTTGCTCTTGTTCCACACGCCGACA
>CAYHJT010000169.1:0-2344 GCA_964356985.1 Candidatus Woesearchaeota archaeon | reverse complement strand
TTCCAGTAATTCTAGTTCATGGATATTTTGGAGAGCCTGGTAGCACATGGGCTACAATGAAGCAAAGATTACAGCAAGATGGTTTTACTGTTTATGATCCAGATTTAGAGCCGACATTTCTTCCTGCCAATCAGCATATTCCGACATATGCCCAGACTTTAAAGGCTCACATAAATATAGCAAAAATATTAACAAATTCAAGCAAGGTTGATCTAGTAACACATAGCATAGGTGGCTTAGTTGCAAGATGGTATATCCAACAACCAAACTATGAAAATGATGTAAGAAAGTTAATAATGCTTGGAACTCCGAATCACGGGGCAGAAATAATACAAACAATTCTTTTTCTCCAAAAGATAGGCAGTCTAGGACTATATCAATCAGGATTAGCAAAGTTAGGTCTTATCCTTGGTGGAGTAACAATTATTGCGCTTGGTCCAGCTGGTTTTGAGATGATTCCAAATAGTCCACTATTAAATATATTAAACTGCGGTGTTTGGATTCCGTGCCCTGCTTCTAATATTGATGTAATATCTTTAACAGTTCCATATTATACTGTTGCAGGAAATAAGTTTAATTTAAATTTTACCCCTGCAGGTCTTGTTGGCCCTGTTTATTCTTTTTTTCCTCAGACAATTAATGATCCAGATGATGGGTTTGTTAAAGTAAGAAGTGTTAGGTTGGATGATGTTCCTTTAGATACATTTCCTGTAGATCATACAGATCTCCATGAAGTTGATCAGATATATAATCTAGTTAGAGATATTCTTTTAGATCAAAATCCTGATTATGTAATTGCGCAGCAGAATGAGAGCATTTCAATTTATTTGTATGCTATCTTAAATGGCACATTAAATCCTGGAGAATCTGTAATATATCTTATTAATGTAGACAATTCTACTAGTCAGATTTCGTTTACATCCATATGGACAAATGGGACTATAAGTTTAAGCTTAGTTAATCCGAATGGTGAAGTAATAAATTCTTCTATTACAAATCCTAATATAAGTTATTTTGTTGATCAACTGGGATTAATAGAAAATTACTTTATTCAGAATCCTATGTCAGGTTTATGGACAATGTATCTTAATGCTACCAATATTATTAATCAAGAAGGTTATTTATTGTTTATTGTTGGAAATACAACTTTAAGCTTGAAAACTTTAATTAATCCATCTACAATTAATCCTATGCAGTCTGTAATAATTAATGCAACCTTATTTAATACAGATACACCCGTTATTAACTCAAGTGTAATTGCAGAGGTATTTAATCCGGATAATTCAACAGAAATAATTAATTTATATGATGATGGACTTCATTATGATGGATTAGCTAATGATGGGATTTATTCGAATCTTTATAACAATACAGGTTTATCTGGTATTTATATCGTACATGTTAATGCTGCTGGTTCTTATAATAATGGATTTTTAAGGGCGGATATTGCTTCATTTTTTGTTGAATTATTCCCAGATCTAGAAATTAAAGATAGTGATATTATGTTCAATCCAATAGGTCTTATTCCAGGACAGAATCAAACTGTTAATATTACAGCAACAATACGTAATATAGGACAAACTGATGCAAATAATGTTACAATAAATTTCTATGATGGAAATCCTATGAACAACGGAACTTTATTTGCTAATCAGACAGTTGATATTCCTTTGGGTGGCTTGGTTAATGTTTCTGTTTTATTTAATTATTTATTTAGTCCAAAGCCACAATTGTTTATTACTCAGCCTTCTAATGGAAGCTCTTTATTCAATATCAATATATCGGATGATTCATTTAGAAATCCAGATATTTATGTTGTGATAAGCAGTTTTTCAAACTTCATTGAGCTAAATTATTCAAATAATATAGCGCATAAGGAATTAGATATTCAAGACACCCAATATATCTTAGCAATGTCTCTTGGAACTTTGCCTGGAATTCTTTTAAGTGATAATAGGACTATTCCATTGAATTACGATGCTGTGTTTGATTTATCAGTATTTCTCCCTAATTTAATTGGACTGCAGAATTCGCAGGGAATTTTAAATGAAGAGGGTAGAGCAGTTGCACAATGGAATGTTCCGTCTTTTGCTCCATCAAATCTCACATTATATTTTGGATTTGTAACAATAAATCCATTATTAAATATACCACAAGCAATATTGTCTATATCTGGTCCGGTTAGTATAATAACACCTTAAGTATATTCGTTGAAAAGGTTTATAAGTTTTATTAACTTATTTGGATTGAATTTTGGCATCTGGTTTTCTGCGTCCTCTCTTAATTATCATAGCCAATGCGAGAAAACTATCCACTTCAGTGGATAGATGAATCGCATTCTTTT
>CAYHJT010000168.1:0-2345 GCA_964356985.1 Candidatus Woesearchaeota archaeon | reverse complement strand
ATACAAACCAATCTTTGTAATGAATAAATCATCCTCCAAGATAGTTTTTTCTGTTATTACATCTTTTAAAGAATCATTATCTGGATCACCGACATCAAAAATAATAACATTCGATTCATTAATTACCGTTTCAGGCTCATATAAATTATCTACAACATTTTCATTGGCAACTACTACAAGGTTAGAATCTCCTACAATCTGGTTAAAAGTTATTTCAGTACTATTGTCATCATCTAAATCTGTTAAGAAAATCTTGGTTGGTGAGTGTGGTAATTTTCCAACTTCTGCATAACCTTGTTGATTTATAGAAGAGAGATTAAATTTGTAGAATCTATAATACTCCCCATTATTATTATCTATGGTCTCTAAATTGGAAGGATTTTTAGCACCTATATAATACTCGTAATCACCTTCAGGCAAATCTCTAGTATCTGCCCTATAGATAAATATTTTTCTATAAAAAGAGAAATAAAGAAGTAAGCTTTCAATCTTTGAAAACTCTTCACTACCAACTCTTCTATAATATAAATCAGACTCTTTTAGAAATTCATCACTACGCCATACAATCCACTTACCCCATACTTTATCTTCAAATAACAAGTCTTCAACCATAATATCAGTAATAACTGGTGAAGAATAATCAATATATAATACTAAAGGTATTCTTAAATTAATATTAGGATCTTCATTAGATTGCAATATCAATAAACCAGTAAACATGCCCTCTTCTATATCAGAACAAATTATTCTTAAATCATTATTTCCAATATTTAATGCATCATTATCAACATCGCACTCTATATCTGACGGCGGATTGCTTTTATCCATTATAATGATTCCATTAAACCTATAATTTTCATTATTTAAACTTCGGATTGTTAAATTTGTGATTATTTCAGATTGTTCGGGATCATTAATAATTAATTCTAAATTATTTGGTAATGCAATCACTGAACTATTTATTGCTCTTAAAATATCAATCCTACCCGAACCTTGAGCAAAAATTAAATCTTCATAATTGCTAATCAAATAAAAAACAAGCCCTTCTTCTAGATTTTCCCACTCTTGGGCAGACTCATTATAATATTTATTTAGGTAAAAGGGAGGGAACCCATATCTGTAACGTACCATTGATATAGAATCATTCACACTAGTGCAGGCCCAATAACATTGTTTTGGTACATTACTAAAATGATAGTTGGGTTTATGAGCTCTATAATGAGGGTAACTATAAGAATAGTCAATATTTGTCCAATTACCTTCATGAACAATTTCTCCAGGTTCATCTGGATTTTGGGAATTAAAGCTTCTTAAAATAAAATTTCCAATATTAGAAATTGTTACTTCTGAAATTTGCGTGTTAACATCGCCGTTATCTATCTCACATGTAAATGAATTATTAAAAGCATTATGATCTAATTTAGTACATATTTCATTTGTGGTTAAATTAACAAAAGGAGGAGAGTGATCTACAATAGGATCGTACTGACGAAACCCCCCACCGAAACGTACAGGAGTAAAAGTTTGTAAGCTATTTTCTTTCAAAGGTGTTTTTATTTCATCAGGACTCCAGTCAGGATGTGCTTGTTTTATTAAGGCAACTGCTCCTGAAACAAGTGGTGTTGCCATAGAAGTTCCTGATAATGAAACATGTTCATTGTCGATACATTCTGCATTAAATGGATTAAATCCAGACAATCTTGATGAACATATTAAAACTCCTGGAGCAACAACATCAGGTTTTATAGTCCCAATTGCAGTTGGACCTCTTGAGCTAAAACCTGCTATATTATCTTCAAAGTCACTTGCACCAACAGTTATTGCTTTTCTTGCACAACCAGGGCAAGATATAGTTGCGTAACGAGAACCAGAATTGCCTGCAGCAATAACAGCTACAACACCTGCATTAACAGCATTATCAATAGCAATTGCGTCAGGCGCATTAGGAGTTCCCCCATTATAACCTAAGCTCATACTAAGAATATCGTAATGATCCTCAAAATTATTATCATTATTTGGGTCAACAGCTGTTTCTATTCCTCTTATTACATCTGATGCATAACCAGAACCTTCTGAATTTAAAACTTTTATTGAAACCAAACTTGCATTTGGAGCAACTCCAAATAGATTTCCTGACGCAATTCCTGCAACATGTGTTCCATGTCCAAAGTCATCCATTCCAGCACCTCTTCCATGTTGCTCACTCTCACCATTAGGACATGCATTAAATCCAGAATAACAATCTTCTTCTGTTACTTTTCCTCTTAAATCAGTATGATTTGAATCAATTCCAGAATCAATTATTGCTATAGTTATTCCTTCTCCATCATAACCTAAATCTCTAG
>CAYHJT010000167.1:0-2360 GCA_964356985.1 Candidatus Woesearchaeota archaeon | reverse complement strand
TTACGATGTGAATAATAATGGCTTTACTGTTTATGCTGATACAAGCGTGAAGTGCAAACATCTGACTAAAGATATGAATTGGAATAAAATAAAAAAATAGTCAAGTAAAAAGAATTTATTTCTTCTTACCCTTGATTAATAAGTAACCTATTACCAATATCGCAACTATTACAATCAAAGTTACTACCAATGGTGCTTTTGTAGGCCGTAATTCTTCTTCAGGCTTTGTTGGTTGTGTTCCTGGTCCGGGCTGTGTTCCTGATGTTGGTGGTGCACTTGGTGTTGCTACAGCTTCTAATGTTACGTCTGCCCATTTGTTAGCAAATAGTTTATGGAATGTTACCTTTAGATCATCTGTGCCATCATTATCAAGATCAACTGACGCAGATTCACCTTTCTTAACACTTACTTCCATAGGTGCTGATGTTATTCTTAGTGATAAGTCTTCTTTTGTGACATCCAATACAGTTACTCTGTGATCTTCATTCTTGATTGTTACAACCAATGTTGAACCTTTTGCTAGTAACCTGCTGACACCTTCAAGAGGCAATGCGCCTACTTCAGATGTAACTCCAGACTGCACCTTTGTTCTACCTACTGGTGCTTCGAATCCTGGAATTGCAGCAGCTGATGACCTTGCTGTTGCTTTAGTTATTATGTTAAATGTTTTGTTTGTTACATTTTTGTATGTGGCATTCATGAATCCGAACTGATCTTCTATTATGCACTGCACAAGATATTCACCTAATTCGAGTGTTTCTGTGAATGTTGTATCACCTAACTCTGATTGGGGAACATTTCGATTAATTCCAGTTATATTTTGGAATGTGCCTATTCCCGGCCTTCTTACACTGAGATTTAGAGTAGAAGATACTATTCCAGTACCTCTATCGCCTGGATTACAGTCTATGGCTACAGGATCTCCAAAGAAGAACTCTGTCAATGCATCTCCATTGCTATCTTTGAATACAATATTCAATGAAGGTGCTTCTAGGTCTACAATGAACTGATTGCTTTGCAATGTTGCAGTAGGACCTCTTCTGAGAATGATATCTTTAGCGTCTTCATCACATGTCAAATTACCTTGATAAAATCCATGGCTTAGATTAAGCTGGACAACAGTCCAATTCCATACAGAGAATGTGCCATTTAAAGTAAGTCCTACAATAGACCCATTTACTTGAGTTCCGTTAACAGCAAATGTACAGTTCTGAATACTGGCTCCTCCTACACTTGGAGTGATTGTTACATTGATGAGGCGTCCAACACTATCACCATAACCAGTTACATTAGTCTGATTACGTATAGCTGTTATTGTTAATGTGGGGGGTGTGTTGTCTATTTGGAAAGTTCCCACACCGAAATAAGTGCCGTTTATTATAGATGGGTTAGCAGGACCTGAGAAATTTGAAACGTTAATGATTAGTGTGTAGTTTCCATCTGCTACAGCTGTGGTATCATATCTTACTGAGTAATTTGTTAGATTTTGTGTTGTATTTGTTCCTATGTTTGTTATTGCACCTGTTGAGCTGTTTATATAGAATGTTGCATTTGTTACATTACCTGTTCCAGGACCATGGGATGTGGAGAAGTTGAATGCTACTACTCCCCATACTGCTGTTGAATTTGTTGGATATACATTACCAACTGGAATTAAATTTGTTGTATTAAATATAGGTATTGGAATTGCTGAAACGAAGTTTATTGTTAAAAGAAATATTAAAGCAATAGATAAGAGCAACAACCCTTTTTTAGCATTCATTATTTTTCCACCCCACGTTTATTATCTTTTTACACCCTTAATTAGATTGAACTTAAATAAACAATCGCCCATATATAAAGCTTTCGAATAAGCTTTTTGAAATCATAATCACTCCTTTATGCTCATTACACACTTTGATTTTTTTCAAGAATGTATATGTCAAGGAATGCTTCAAGTATTGATAATATTAAAGGTCCAATAATTATACCGAGCAGTCCAAATATTTCTATTCCGCCAAGCACACCAAGTAAAACAAGCACTGGATGAACTTTTCCCTTTGCTACTATGATTTTTGGCCGGATAATGTTGTCTATTGTGCTTACTATAAGAACTCCGTAAAGCAATAATCCGAAGCCATTGAATAATTCACCTGATAATATCTTATATATAGATGCTGGAAACCAGATAAGCCAGGCACCAATGAACGGAAGCATCGCCAGTATTACCATTACCATACCCCAAAGCAATGGGTTTGAGACATTAAAGATCCAGAGACCAACAGCACCAAGCGCACCTTGGATGAATGCTGTCAAAATAATTCCATATAAGCAGGCGTATATAACGTTTGAAAATTTTTTTGCTATATCTCTTCTGTGAG
>CAYHJT010000166.1:0-2388 GCA_964356985.1 Candidatus Woesearchaeota archaeon | reverse complement strand
TAATGCAAAAAGTAATGAGTATTGTTATACCATTTATAATATTAATGGTTCTTTTGGTAAAATCAAAAGAAATAGCTATTAAATATGCCGGAGAAATGGGTCAAATGATATTAAAGGGCGCAAAAATGATTGGCGGAGTAGCGCTTGGCGCAGCAGCTGGAGGAGCAGCAATGCTCGGGAGAGCAACGATTGGAAGAGCAGGAAGTATGCTTGCAAGCTCAGAAAGAGTTAAAAAATGGGAATCGCAAGGAAAGTTTGGAGCAGCAACTCTTAGAAATATTGGCAAGGCTACAGGAAAAGGAAGTATGGACTTGCGTGGGGTTAAAATAGCTGGAACAGACTTATCTTCTTTGACTGGTATGAAAGTGGGTAAAGTAAAAGAAGGCGGATTTGAAAAAATAAAGGCAGATAAACTAGAAAAGAGGCTAAAGAGAGCAAAAGAACTTGAACTTGGAGAAAATTCGGCAGAAAAACAAACACTCAATAAATCAGAGGCTGCTTTAAAGAAGCTTCAAAATGAAAAATCTCATGACATTCAACAAATTGACGGAAAACTAACAGCAGCAAGACTGCGTGTAGATGATGCCAACAAAGCACATGTAATAGAAAATACTCCAGAGAGTAAAGAAAGAGCCAGATTAGCCAATGAAGATGTAGCAAAATTAAATACTGAAAAGGCAAGTATAACGAGTGGAGGTCTGGTAATGATAAAGGATCCTACAACTGGGCAATTCGTCCCAGAAAGAGATTCTACTGGTGCTCTTACAAATAGATACAATACAGATAATGGTAAAATAAGTCAGACAGAGGTAACTAATTCAATAAAAGATGAAACTGAAGCTAAAAATAAAGTTACTGCTGCTGAATATGACTTAGAAACTGCGGAAACGGATGCTATGAATGTTTCAAGTAAAACTGCAGATATTCTAAGGACTGAAACTACCACAATAAATAATATTCTTGCCACTGAACTTGCCGTAATAAAGAAAACAGAAGATGATGCCAGAATTGCTGCAGGTGGAATATTAACTGATGCCAAAATTATAGCCGATATCAAAACGGCTAGGGATGCTGCTAACAATAAGGCAAATACTGCTGCATCTATTGCTAATGCTAAAGCTGTTAAAACTATTAATTTTGCTAATACTAAGGTTTCTGAAGCTGAAGAAAAATTAAAAACCGCTGAAGTAAATGCTAAGAATGCTTCAAGTAAAGCTGATACCGCTAGAACCGCATCTAAAAATGAAACAGGAAAATCTATGAATGAAATACAATTTGAAGACATACCGAAAGCTCATCATGCTATGGAAAAAATTAATAATTCTAGAAAAGAAAGTTATGCAACACATATATCAAGCATTAGTAATAAAACTATAAATATGATAACAAGCCTTGGACAACATAGTAACCCGGGAGCCGATGAAGCAGCCCATAAAATAAGAATGGATATGAAAATAGACAGTGCAAATAAGTCACATTAATAAAAAATAAATTTATGACAGAAAAATTAAAACAAAAAATAAATGAAGAAATATCAAAACTGCCTAAAGAAAGACAGGAAGCAATTAATGCTGTTGACTGGGGAAAAATAACTGAAGAAATAGGAAAAAAATTTTTGCTTACAGAAAATGAAATAAATAATTTGCAAATAGAAACCGGTTTAGCATTAGTTAATCTTGTTGACTTGGATTTTTATATGACAAATTTAGAAAATAATATTGGACTAACTGCCGGTGAAGCAAAAAAAATAACGATAGAAGCTTTTGAAAAAATATTCACCCCGATAGCAAAAGAAATAGAAGCTTCTATAAAGAAGAAATTAAAATCAGAAAACCCAAGCTGGGACCAAATAATTAGATTTATTGTTTCCGGAGGAGATTATTCAAATTTTATAGAAAAATAAAATGGACAATACAACCGATTTATTACAAACAAAAATAATAGAAGCAAGAGAAAAATTATCCAGACAAACTAGAAATGCTATTGATTCAATTAATTGGAAATCAATTATTTTAGAACTAAATAAAAAATATAGTCCTGAACAATTGGAAAATTTAGAAATTGAAACAGAATTACTTCTTTGTGGACTCTTAAGTACTGAAAATTATTTAAAAGAGCTGGAGGAAAGAATGAAAATATCGAAAACAGAGGTTGATTTAGTAGTTAATCAAATGAATGAGCTTATTTTTAAAAAAATACAAAAAAAACTTATAGAAAATATTGATGAATATGAAAATAAAATGTTGGAGTTTAAAAATAATTTTGGGAAAACCGGTCTTTTAGGCAGAGCATTATCTTCTGCAACAAAAAAGAAAGACCATAATGAAATATTCAAATCTGCCGGAATTGAAATAAAACCTTTAGTTCTTAATAATGAAGTGAAAAATA
>CAYHJT010000165.1:0-2391 GCA_964356985.1 Candidatus Woesearchaeota archaeon | reverse complement strand
TCTTATAACATCTAAACCAGCAATAGCTCCAGCATCTTTTGTTGCTTGACGTTGATTATCATCAAAATAAGCTGGTACTGTAATTACTGCCTTATCTATTTTCTCGCCTAGAAAATGCTCTGCATCTCTTTTAATTTTCTGCAATATAAATGCAGATACTTGTTGAGGAGTATACTCTTTTCCATGTATGTGATATCTATGATTAGTTCCCATCTTACGTTTAGCTGCACTTATAGTTCCCTCAGGATTACTTATAGCTTGACGTCTAGCTGGTTCTCCAACTAATACTTGTCCATCTTTAGTAAAAGCAACTACACTTGGAAATGCTTTTCCATATAATGTATTACCTTCTGCACTTGGAATCAATTTTGGCTTACCAGCTTCTAAAAAAGCTACTGCGGAATTCGATGTCCCCAAATCTACGCCTAGCACTTTACTCATTTTAATTTACCTCCGTAAATGTCTAAAATCTTTTTTACATTTTCTTGTTTTTTACTATGTTTCATTTTATCCAATATAATTGATTGTCCATTTGTCTACTGGTTCTGGCAATGCCCTAACTCGAGTATCCATATTTTGATATGGAATTTCTCCATTTCCGAAAAGTCCTATAAACTTGTTTATGTTCAAGGCTATCTTTGTTGTCTTATGGTCAATTCCGAAATGCCTATTGCTTATCAAAAAAGTTAATTTTCTTGTTTCTTTTTCATCAACAAAGCCTATGCTATGCAAATACTCATGCAATAAAACATGAAATAGATAACTATTCAGTAAATCTGGATTTTTCGCTTTTATTTCTTTTAATAATAATTTATTTACTACAATTGTTTTTTCATCAGGTACATATAATCCTGCGACAATCCCTTGATTGCTTACAGGAATATTATCCATTGCTACAAGCAAGCCATTATTTCTTACATTGAATGTTTCATGAATCAAATCGCTTACTAAGGTAAAAACTTCCGATATAGACTTTGCTTTCTCTAATTTAACAATAGGTTCATTTTTGCTCTTCATTAGGATCATCCCCTTTCTTAGAAATTTTTACTTTAGCGTGTCTCAATATTTTGTCTTTGTAATAATAGCCTTTCTGAAACTCTTCCAATATCATGTTATCTTTATCATTATCAGAATCTTGTTTCATCAAAACTTCATGCTTATAAGGGTCAAATTTTTCATTTAGTGAGTTGAAGCTTCTGACATTATTCTTATTGAGCAAGGATTTAAATTTTAAATGAAGCATTTTTATTGCTTTTTCCAAATCTTCTTTTGAAGCATTATGCAATCCTTTGATTACATGATCAAAGTCATCCATTAAAGTTAATAACTCGAATAAAACATCTCTATTGCAGTAATTTCTATAATCTTGATTTTCTTTGTCAGCTCTTTTCTTGTAATTTTCGAAATCTGCTTGCAATCTCTTAAGATCATTTACATAAGAATCTAATTGTAATTTGTATTCTTCAATCACATTATGTTCTTGCCTATTATCTATTTTTGTTTCTTGCTCATGACCTTCTTTGATAATTTCTTTTTCAGGTTCTTTCTTGTTTTCTTGTTTTCTTGTCATTAAAACATCACTTTTAGTTTGATTTCATATATGTTGACTTAACCTATTTATGTTGATTTAAGTTCAACAACTAAATATTAGATAAACATCCATATATAAATCTTACGAATTTCATGTATTGTTACCTTAATTGGTCTTTTAGAAACAATTAAAAAATCTCTCATTATCTTTTAGTTCTATGGTTATGAACTATCAACCACGAAAAAGGAAAGAAGATACAGATAGACCACCAAGAAAGTATGCTATCAAAGAGATTCATTTAAGCGACGGCACTATAATAGGTGTATTTGAGGGTAACTTAGGTTTTAACCCTGATTTATACATTCTTATTAAATATCAAGAGAAAGGCAATAGAATAAGAACACCAAAACATATTCATTGGGTTATAGACTTACTTGTTAAAAAAGAGCATAACCGAGAATTAACAATTAAATTTATGAAATATCTTAGAGAAATGTATGATAAAGTAGAAGCATTTAGAAATAAAGAACATAGAGCTAATTTTCTTATAGAGCATACAACAGCTGAAAAGCTAAAACCATTTGAAGAATTAAATAAGTATGGAGAGTATAAAGTAGAATTTATTGGTCATCTTATTGAATTAATGATTAAAATGGAAAAGAATACTCCACCAGAAAAACCAGCAAGAGTTTTTAAGGAATTAATGGATTCTATGATACAAGAAAAAGAAATATTTGTTATTGTAAGCAAAGCAACACAGATCGGTGGTTAAATTTTAATTTGAGGTAATCTATAATTCGTAACAACAATCTCGTTTATCTTTCCTCTATTTTTCCCATCGCAATTTATCATTCTTGAAG
>CAYHJT010000164.1:0-2406 GCA_964356985.1 Candidatus Woesearchaeota archaeon | reverse complement strand
GATAATAAGAAGGAGGCGTTGCCTCTACTTAAAATTTAGGATTGCACCAGCGCTAAAAATGATTAAGTTTAAATATTTCAGATAATATCTATAGATATATTTTATTAAAAGGAGGATGATCAAATGGCAGCTAAGAAAAAGAAAGTTAAAGCCAAAAAGATGAAAAAGGCTAAGGCTACTGGAAAATCTATGATGTGAGGATATAATATATTCTTTATTTTATTACTCCATAATAGTAAATTATTTAAACACTAATTTCTTTTTATTTTTATGCAAAATTTAGAGAATCGTATCATAGAAAAACAAAATGCAATAATTGGAATGCAGCTAAAATTAGCTTCTTTAATTCATAAAATAGATCAAGAAAAAGACTTCTTGAAAACATCAGCAGATTTAATATTAAAAACCTCTTGCGATACTCTTGATTTTGAGCAAGGAGAAATTTACTTTTTATTGGATGAAAAAGGAAACATACCAAGACAAGGCAATGTAAACTCTGAATGGAGATTACTTAAGGCAATTTCCGCTCTGGGTTTTGATGATTCTTACACATATGATATATATAATAGAAGCGACTTACAAAAAAATATTGGACCTTTACATAATGCTATCTTTAAAGGAAAAAGAACTCAAATTTATAAGAATAAAGATTACATAAAACAGCTAGAAACTCAAGGAATATTAAGGGCAAATTTTTATGAACAAATGGTTGAAGACCTTAATGGCAAAGATGCCAGAAATACAGTTTTCCCAATTTATAGACCATTAAATGATGGAAATAATGAAGTTTTTGCCACAGCCAATTTTTCTATTCCTAAGACTGACATAAAAGATGATGAACCTGTACAAGAAACATTGCTTGATTTGGCTCAACAATCTATAAACTCATTTGCTGCAATATTAATCGCTTCTAGTTTAATAGAAGATAGAAATAACGCTTTAGCCCAATTAAGAGAAACTCAAGATCAATTAATAAGAGCAGAAAAACTCGCTGCGCAAGGAACATTAGTCTTTGGATTGACTCATGATTTTAGAAATTTATTCACACCAGTTCAAAACACAAACATCATGCTTGCTGAAGATCTTGGAGATATTTATGATTATTTGATGAAAAATCAATCAGCATTAAGCATGAAAGACAAGCAAGCTTTTTCTAGGTATATAGAAACAATAAGAAGAAACAAGAAAAATGTTACAATTATAATAGACCAAACTAATGAAGCATTAAAAAGAATAGATGAAATTGACATTGGTTCTGGAGAAAAGAAAATACAAGATTTATGCTTAGAGGAATTGGCTGATGATTCATTACAAATTTATTCCAATGAATTAAGAACTAAGAATATTTCTGTAGAAAAAAATTATGAAATTAATCCTTATAGAGTTTTAGGATCAAAATATGAAATCTCTAGTATTTTTAATAATCTTATTTCAAATTCAATTGATGCATTAGCACAAAGACCTGATCCAAAAATAAAAATAACCACCCAATTAAAAGATGACAAAGTAAATTATATTCATGAAGATAATGGCTGTGGAATGAGCGATGAAACAAAGAAGAGAGCGTTTGACATGTTTTATACTACAAAAAGCGTCGCTAACGGCAGACAAAGAGGCATTGGCTTGTATCAAGTAGCTACATATGCTTTAGGAAATGGCAGCAATGTAGTTTTAGAAAGCGAAGAGGGAAAATACACTAAATTTATATTAGATTTTTTAGCTAAAAAACTATAATTCTCTTAAGTGTTTTTTCAATAAAAGCCAATTTGGTTGCAATTCTGTTGCGTATCCTTGCTGCAAGAATGGTTTAGGAATATACTCTAGAATGCTAGGGTTGCTTACCATTATTTTCTTATCTTCATCTTCAGATGCACCAGAATGAATTATTGCTTTAGTATCTTGGAATTGGCGCAATTTTTCTACCAGGTCAGTACCTTTACCACCAGTTTCTGAAGGCATTCTTTGATCTACAATAAAGAAATCATATTTCAATTGACCAGATTTACTAATAGCCGAATTTGCACCGTATGCAACATCCACTGAAACATTATAACTTTCGTTAATGTCCATGTCTCTCTGGATGCATCTCTCTAAAGCACCCTTTAATACGTCTGCTTCTTTGGATTCATCATCTACTATTAATAATCTTAAATTCTTTTTTCCAAATGTTCTATCAGCAATAAAAGTATAATAACCATGATCAAAACCCGCACCTACTCCTGCACCTATAACTGCAGTATCTTTCTTCACTAAACCGCTTTGCAAAGCAGAATGTAAAGCTAACAACATTGATCCAGAAACGATATTTCCATATTTATTAAACACATTAATTACTCTAGATTTGTCTATTCTTAAATCCGGATCTTCATTAAGCTGAGTAGCTAAACCTTCTAACAAATGCCCATT
>CAYHJT010000163.1:0-2408 GCA_964356985.1 Candidatus Woesearchaeota archaeon | reverse complement strand
CTTCCCTGATCAGATTCCCGTTTAAATCTTTTAAAGCCAGTTTTAAACCTTGTTCACTATCTTCTTTTAATCCTGTACATCTTGTAATTTCATTAACAAAAAAATTATCTAAGTTTATCTCTCCAAAATTCTCTTTAGCTAAGCAATCTTCTGAATACAATAATCTTGAAACAACTAAACTATTTTCTAATCCTTCTGTATTAACTTTCTGTTCAAAATATAATCTTCCTCCAAAGATAATGATTAAAGCTATCAATGTAATAAATACTCCATAAAAAATCATTTTTTCTGTTTCTTTTGAAAGGATAAATGCCAATTATATTTCCTCCAAAATTAATTTATCATCCTTTAAACTAATTTTAATTTTGTTTAAGTTGACTTTGCTCTCTGTAATCTGTATATTTTCATTATCTAAACAATAGGATACTTTATAGTTGGTTATAGTATCTTTACTAGAAACTCTAACCTCGCAATTTTCTTTTAAAATAATATCAAATTCACCTGGTTTGTATTTAACATTGTATTCTAAATTTACTTCTCCATTTGAAGTCGCAATAGAACTTATCAATAAAGAATTATCTTTTGAGTAAAGATCTTTATATAAAAATCTACCAGTACCTATATCAAATAAAGCATAGACTATAATCCCGAATATAATACCTGATAAAATAATATACCCGATCCATAATAAAGACCTATCTAGTTCCTCAACTCCTTCTTCCATAAATTTGTTATTAAAAAAGATATTTATATTAGTTTTGTTAACTTTCTTTTATAGAAATAGCGTTATTAATATTTTGGATTGATATAAATGTGTATTGTCCTTCATCTTTATTTAGGGTAATTACTGCCCCATTTTTCTCAAAAACTAAGTTTTCATTAATTTTTTTAGGAAAAATAGCTTTTTCACACTTTTCATCATAGCATAAAACTATACAATTACCTAAATTATAACATTCTTCTATGTTTGAGTCTTTATTAAATGTCATTAAATAAAGCTTTCCCCCAATATTATAAACCTGAAATTCAGTAGTTTTTCCAGTTTCTAATGAATTAATTGAATCTTTTAAAAAATCCATATTTTTATCAAGTAATTTCTCAGCTTCATTAGGCAATAATTTGCCAATAAAGGCAACCCCTTCAGTATAAAACATCAATAATAAAATTCCTCCAATTACTAAACCAGTCACAGTACTCCAATTCATTTTGGGACACTTGAATTTGTTAGGCTAAAGAAGTTTTTAATACTTTCCACAAAATTCTTTGCTTGGTCTTGGAAGATAAGTAACAAGGTGATTAAAACTATTAAAGCTATCAAGATATATACTATAGTTTCTACTGGCAGAGAAACCCCTTTTTTCATTTTATAAACTAGCATCCACCAGCTTGTTCAATGGCTTGACAAGAAACTTGAGGCAAATCTTGACAAGTAACTTCTTGGTCTACTTTTTTATCTCCATTAATATCTAGTTCATAAACATCATTACAGAAACTATTTTTATAAGCGGTCACCCCTGTATTCTGGAAGTTATTACAGGCAGCATTACATGACAAAACAACTTCATTTACATCTTGGGCAGTAGTTTTCCATAAATTTTGTATTTTATTAACAAACGTGCTGAAACCTCCTGTAAAGAATACTACAACAACAATTAGAACTAAAACAGCTATTATAACAATAATTATTGTATTAGTTGATAACTCTTGGCCTCTTTTATTCATCAATTTCACCTTAGTATTAATTTAATGGTCTTATTTTTAAGTTTTTTGGTTAACATAAACTTTTTCCTAACCTACTTAAACTATCTTTATCTGCCACACATATTTTTCCATTGCTTTGCTTATAAAATAATGAAAGTGGATTTAATTCAGTCTTGAAATCTTTTCCACCTATATTATAATTTGCATATAGATTTGTATCTTTGCTTATGATTATTTTATTATCCCTTAATCCTTCTTCAGTTATTGCGCCATTTATTAAGCAGGAATTTACTTCTGTAATAGTATAAGGATCATAAACTTCCTTTCCGGATGGACTTATTATCTCAAATTCTACATTACTTCCTTTATTAGTTAAACTTAAAGAAAACTTATTCGGGATTTTAAATTCATCCTTTGTACAAAAGCATCGTGTATTCTTTGAATCCCTACAGTCTCTAAAAATATCGTAAAATTCATTCTCAAGATAATTCTTAAATTGTTCTTGGATACTCTCTACATCATTTTCATTATCAATGCCTAAAATTCTTTTCTTAAATTCGTTTGCTGCAGCAGGAAGATACGTAATCATTATAAAAATTAAAATTCCTAATGCAAACAACATAAAAAAAGCTCTAACTAGTTCTTCAGAAGTTATTTTCATTTATCCCCGCCAAAGATTAAAAAATCTTTAATTTTTTCAATTTTTT
>CAYHJT010000162.1:0-2421 GCA_964356985.1 Candidatus Woesearchaeota archaeon | reverse complement strand
CAACAAATATAGAATTCATAAAAACATTAGTGAATGATCAAAAGACTCCTGGAATCTATGTAACGCTTAACAAACCTTTTAAAACTCTTAAAGCAATATTCGAAAAGGAAAAAATTGATACCTCTTTGATTATATTCATTGATGCTATAACTAACATAGAAGCTATAAAGAAAACAAAAGAATGCCTGTATATTGGAAGTCCGGAAAAGCTAAGTGATATTTCTATTGCAATGGATCAAGCGGTTACAGCCATAAAGCAAAAAGACAAATTTGTGTTTTTTGATAGTCTTAGCACTCTATTGATTTATCATGAGACATCAGTAATAGCCAAATTTATTCATTTCCTTTCAACAAAGATGCGTGAATGGAATGTAAAGGGAATTATTATAAGCTTGGAGAGTAATTCAAATAGGGATTTAGTTTCGCAATTGTCTCAATTTTGCGATCTTAAATTGGACATAAAATGAACACTTTGCTAAAAATAATATTAGGAATAATATGTATAATAATCGGATTAGTGACTATATTTAAAATAGTAAATGACACAGAAGTTTCTATAGGGTTAATATCTTTGTCTTTCGGAATATTGTCGATAATATGGTCTTTTATTGCCTATACTAGCTTATCAAGAGGAACTTCTCTTAAGAAAGGTATAATGTATTTCTCTCTGGGATTATTATTGCTGACAATGTTTACAATATTGCAAACTACACTAAGTATTACTGGTTGGGGCAATACTGTATTGATCATCATGGGATACTGTTTTATAATACTGACATTCACAAGCTTTGTTTTAACTTCTTATGAATTATATAAGATAAGTAAAGAATTTGGCTTCAAAGACAAAGCCAAGGAAATAAATCAAAAATCTGTTAAAAAATTATAATTTGTGTTTTTTCTTGAATTTTTCCGCGCAGTATTCCGAACAGAATTTGTATAAATGATTTTTAATCTCTAGAAGTATCGTACCTTCAGAATCAACTAATATATGCTTGCAAGTGGCGCAAAGCTCGGAATCCTCTTTTTTATATCCTTCCATGAATCCTTCTTCTAGCTCATCTATCTCATCGTCTTCTACAGCTTCTTCTAGATAATCTTCTTCATATATATCATCTGATTCTTTTGCGATGAAGAATATACATGATAACTTAATTTTTAAGCTTTTCTGAAGCAATTAATTGAGAAAGTTTTTTAAAGATAATAATCTTCTAATAATAAAAAGAGGTGCACATGTCAGAGCTAAGAAAAGACTATTTTCTAGATAGGTGGGTAATAATATCAGAGAAACGTGGAAAACGTCCGCATAAGTTCAAAAAAGTTCTTGATCCGAATGCATTAAAACCAATTGATAAAAACTGTAAGTTTTGCCCAGGAGTCTTTAACATAGCGCCAGAAGTTTGCAGAATGGGAACAAAAAATGAATGGTACATAAAAGTAATACAAAATATATTTCCTGCAGTCGATAAGTCTGATTATAGACCAATAACTACTAAAAATACTTTTTTCACGTCAGGTAGTGCCTATGGTTATCATGAAGTAATCATAGATACAAACCGGCATAACAAGCAATTGCATCAATATCCAAAAGAGCACATCAAGGATTTATTCTATGTTTTCATAAACAGAATTAAGACTTTAAGCAAGGATCCAAAGATAAAATATGTAACAGTATTCAAAAATTACAAGAAAGAAGCAGGAGCTTCGATTCCACATTCACATTGCCAGTTGATTGCATATAATCATTTTCCGGACGCGATAACTCAAGAGCTTAAAGATCTAAAGAAACACAAATTCTGCGTTCATTGTAAATTAATAAAATTAGAGTCCAATAGCCCAAGGCTATGCTACAAAAACAACAGCTTTATTGCTATAGCTCCTTTTGCTTCTAGATTTCCTTATGAGATAGAATTCATACCTAAAAGGCATGTTAATTCTTTAACCGAACTGAATGAAAAAGAGTTAAATGACCTATCAGATATAATAAGAAAATCATTAATGAAGCTAAATAAGCTAGATGCGGCATATAATTTATATGTACATAATTTTCATATTGGACATTGGTCTCACTTGCATATTAATATTGCACCAAGATTAAGCATAATGGCTGGATTTGAATTCGAGACTGATAATTTCATCAATACAGTATATCCAGAAAACGCGGCAAAATTCTACAGAAAATGACTGGAATATTCAAAGCAGATGATATTCGGGGAAAATATGGCACAGAACTCACTGAGCTAGATGCCAGAAAAATAGGGTATGCATTAAATAAATATGTTGGCAATAAAAAATTGATATTGGCTTATGACAATAGACTTTCAACGCCAATGTTAAAAAAAGCATTGTTGTCAGAAATTCATGCTCATGTAATAGATATAGGCATGGTACCTACACCATTCTTTTATTATGCGATGGATCAAT
>CAYHJT010000161.1:0-2449 GCA_964356985.1 Candidatus Woesearchaeota archaeon | reverse complement strand
GGATGAAAATTCAAAAGGATATCTATTTTATTTTAGTATTATTCATATTAATTACTCCTTCTGCATATGCAAGCTTGAATTATAATATGACCATAATACCCGGAAGCTTTACTAGTATTGCTGGAGCTCCATTTGCATTTAATACAGGATTGATGGGGGATGATGTTTTTACTGACGTTTCGACATTATTTAATTTTGATTTTTACGGAAGTCCTGTTCCTATATTAAGGATAAGTTCAAATGGGTACGTTACTGTACCGCCTGAGAACGGAATAATTTATAACAATACCTTTATTCCAGATCCAAGTATACCGAATAATTTTTTTGCTCCTTTTTGGGATGATTTAATAGTATTTGTTCCTTATTCTGCTGTTTATTTTGCTTTAATCGGAGCAGCTCCTAACAGGAGACTTATTTTAGAATGGAATAATGTGTTTCATTATCCTGCTACACCAAACGGAATTTCTTTTCAGGCAATACTGCATGAAACTACAAATAATATAGAATATCAATATGGGAATGTGAATTTTGGAGATCCTAATTTTGATCATGGAGCATCAGCTACTGTAGGATTGGAAGATCCATTTGGATTTTTAGGAACACAATTTAGTTATAATTCTCCTGTATTAAATCCAGGTTTTGGAATTTTGTTTACTCCACCAACAGGTGCTGGGAATAATCCACCTGTTTCAGTGCCAGGAGGACCTTATTTTGGGAATGAAGGGATGCCGATAATGTTTGATGGTACAGGCTCTTTTGATCCTGATCCTACAGGATTTATTGTATCTTATGAATGGGATTTAGATGGTGATGGAATATTTGAAGCAATTGGACCTATTGTAACGCATATGTATATCGATGATACTTTCTTAAATATTTCATTAAGAGTTACAGATAACAATAATGCATCATCTATTGGAACTACGACAGTAACAGTAAACAATATTGCTCCTAATGTTAATGTAAATGCTCCTATATTAGGAGATATTACAACAAATGGATTTGTTGATGTTATGTTGAATGCTAGCTATTTCGATCCGGGAATTAATGACACCCATACATTTAGTGTAGACTGGGGTGATGGTAGTATTGATAGCGGAAATGCATTGGTTGGATCTTTATTATTAAATCACGCTTATTATACGAGTGGTGTATTTAGTGTCATCTTAAATGTAATTGATGATGATAATGGTAATGGAAATGCAACAACAACATCCACAATCACTTTCTTCGGTACACTAGATGATGTTGAAGAGTGTTCAGGAAGATTTAGTAATCTTACTCAACCACATTTCTTTACTGATGTTGTTAATGTTACGAATTTTTCACAGCTTTCTGTACACCAACAAGGTTTGTTGCCTCATGGTAATTTCTCGTGTGCAGCGTGTAGTGCAGCTGTTTTGATACATTTTTTCAATAAAACTTTTGTGCCTGGAATAATGAACCAAAGTAATTTAACTGATTTGGTGAGAGAATTTCAAAGATTAATGCGTATAACAAATTCATCAGGAACATCACCAACTAATCAATTTCTTGCTCTAGTAAATTATACGGTGTCTCATGGCTTTGGATCTAATTTCACAATTGTGATGTATAGAAATGGTAGCATATCTGCAGTTATTAACAGATCAATAATGCAAATAATAATAGGAAGGGCTCCTAATGTGACAGATTTTATCAATGAAATTTCTAATAGCAGCGGTGTAATTGTTGGTATAAGGCATAACACATTAAATTACAGTCATGCAATTGCGGGTCATAATGCAAATAGAAATCCAAATTCTGATGGAACTTACAATGTTTCTTTCATGGATCCATGGGGAGGAGTATTTGTTTATACAAACATGAGTGCTAATGGAACCATTGTTTATGATAACGGTACAGCAACAATGACCGGTATGAGGGTATTGAGACCAAATAACAATCCACCGAATATTACAGCAATTAATGGAAATAAAACTATTATAGCTGGGCAAACGCTCAATTTAACAATAGTGGCTTTTGATTCAAATAATCAGACTTTAACTTTTTTTACTAATGCTACTTTTGGAAGTTTAAATAGTACTACGGGTGTATTTGTATGGCCGACTAATTCTTCGAATGTTGGAAATCGTACTATAACTTTCTTTGTTTCAGATGGATTAACTTCAACAAGCAGGACAATTAATATTACTGTATTGCCGAATCTTCCACCTAATGTTACTGGTGTAATTGGAAATACCACTGTAACTGCTGGTGGTTTAGTGAATTTTACAGTACAAGCAACAAATCCTAATAATTTAACGACGCTAATATTTACAACCAATGTGACTTTTGGTAGTTTGAATAATGTTACTGGTGTATTTACATGGCAGACAAATGCATCAAATGCAGGAAATCATTCTATTCCAATCAATGTATCAAATGGGCTTAATTCAATAATTTTTGTGGTTAATGTTACTGTGCTACC
>CAYHJT010000160.1:0-2457 GCA_964356985.1 Candidatus Woesearchaeota archaeon | reverse complement strand
TGCATGGTAGAAAACTATATTTGACACACCACAAAGGTGTAAGCCGTCGCCCATTATGACCCAATAACGTGGCTTTCGGAACTGATAGTACTCAAAGATGATATTAAGGAAAGCATCCTAAGTTTACACGACTTTCAGACAACAACAGCAGAAAGCAACTAGAGTAAGGCCTAAAAGTAGCAAGGGGGAGGGGTACGGGCCAAGTGGATGGAAGAAGTTTATTACTTACCCATAGAAAAATCTTTGAGTTATTTTATGTGACGTATTACACTTCTTCGTCAAGTAACAAACTACTTTGCGCGAGAAGATTATAACTTCTTTCTGGCTTGTTTTGTGTTATCTATAACAACTGCATTTTTGATGATTCTCTTGGTTGCTTTCAGAGCGTTTTGTACACCTTGTCGAGTTTTATAAGTCTCCCCACTAGTCATCACTTTTTTATTGTTTCCGCTCTTAATAGTTAGATAGAACTCTCTATTTTTTGCTTTGTTCACCTCGATCTTATTTTTTCCTGCCATGTTTGTTTATAAGACTTAATAATACTTTTTATTGAATGACCTTTATTTTTACGTCCACAGGTATTTCCACTACCTGTTCAAATTCGGAGGATCCTTCTTTGCCGAGAGCAACCCTAAATTTATATCTGCCGTCAACACTAAGTTTGATAGATCCTAGATTGATTCGATACCTCATTCTTATTTTATCCTCAGGAATTTGCAGATCATATTCCAGAGATTGAAGCTCCTGCCCTCGAGGATCAATCCAAACAACTTTGATGCGCGCCTTGTCTGACTTCTCAGGCATCTTTTCTTCCCGTTGCCACATCGAGAACAACTGGACATTAATGGGAAATTCTATAGCCTCTTTCTCCATGTTTTCTAGTTTTCTTTTTGTGTCCTCGTCTTTAGCTTGTGCTTCCAGATTAAACTCCTCAATAATACGAAGGAGAGAGACTTCATTAGTTTGATAGTCGATAGAAGACGTTTGACAAAGCATACTCCATACATGCTCAATCTGATTTGTTTTTTTTAAATCCATGTGTGATTTCAAGTTCAATTAATGGTTAGAGTTACTTTTTTAGCTATTGTGTCCCGCCCCAAAATTAGTGGCTTGTAGTTTGAATCCATAGGATATAGAGCCACCTTGTGCAAAGGGATCTTTACTTTTTGTTTCGTGAGTCGAGTAGTTATTTGATTGGGTCTTAGGAAGAATAAAAACTGTTTTTTCATTATCATTAAGACGTTCTCGCCACCCCTGGGTCTTTTTTTCAAGAAAACCGAACGAAGGCTCTACTAGATAAGTACCAAGCGCCTCTGCGATTTTTTGTAAAAATGTCAGGCTCGGTAGAGAGTTTCCTCTTTCTGCCCGTGCAACACTTGACTGATGGGTCTTCATTTTTTTTGCAAGAGAGGTTTGAGTAAACCCACTATATATTCTTGCTTCTTGGATTTTAGAACTCACTCGAATAGTCAGGTCCCTCGTGTCTTTACTTTCATATTCTTTTCTAAATTTTGGATCCTTGAGAAGCCGCTCCCTCACTACATTTTCTATTTTCATGGTCGTTGATTACTTGTTGATATTGATTTAAATTAACCCAGCCCGTTTTTCGGCTATGCTTTTATTTGTGTCTGATATTTTTCTCGTTTTCTTTATAAAGAAGTGGAGAAAAATTGCTAGCGAAGAACCATCAACAACAAAAAGAAAACGTGCGATCTTTTTAAAGAGGTCAATCCTGAACTCATGAATCTTATGAGGATTGTTTCCCTTCAATTTTTCAACTTTTTGAGCTTTACATAGTTCTTCGTAGGTATATTTTTCGAACCTCTTACCAGCACTTACTATCATCTTTGAGGAACGGGGGTCATTTTTCAGTTCTCTCTCAATCTCGTCGGCAACAGGAGATCGACCTTGATACTCCCACAGCTTATAATCCATACGTTTTGACGTTAATATAGTAATATACCAATAATGTTATATCAAGAGAAGAAAGAAAGCAAGGATCATTCTATGGATGTAGATATCAAAAAACCCTTTAATAAAGGCCTTAAAATGTGAAGATTTTTTCTAACAAAAAACTCCCCCGAAAGGAAGTTCTGTATTTTCGAAATCGATTGTCTGTATTGTAATAAATAATATGTTAATAGTAAAAAAGAACCAAATAGGACCTCTTTCACGAAGGGAGATTCTTTAGGAATGGTGTTGGAAAGAAAAAGACATGCGCATAAAGAACTTTTCCACAGTTACTTTACTTCTTTTGGGCGGGGTATACGATTGGAGCATCTACAAAGCAATAATCGGGACATGAATAGATATATTCTCGTAAGGGGGACGAAAAATATACAACGGATAGCAGTTTTGACGCTGCTTTTTTCTTTTGTACTCGCACCCACCACACCTCTCTTTGCTCAAGAAAATGAACCCACCCTTACTCCGAGTGCACCTGAATCTGGTGGTGAT
>CAYHJT010000159.1:0-2507 GCA_964356985.1 Candidatus Woesearchaeota archaeon | reverse complement strand
AGAAAAAAAGATTGAGGGGAATTTTTATAAATATCTTCGACCTTAGATTAAAGAAATAAAATGGGTGTTTTGGATACAATAATGCAAATGAAGGGGCAAGGATTGCCTGATGATGAAATTATTTCTCGATTAAGAGAACATGGTTTTTCTCCAAAAGAGATAAATGATGCTCTAAATCAATCAGAGATAAAAAAAGCAGTCTCGAATATGCCAGAAGCAATGGACGTTCCTTCTCCAGAAGGACAAGGAGGAACAGATGTCTACACCCCTCAAGTAAGAGAAATTCCTCAGCAAGAAGTTTATGCTCCATCAGCACAAGCACAAGAATATTATGCGCAGGGAGATTACTCTCAGGGATATCAGCAAGGAGTTAGCACAGAAACAATAATAGAAATTGTTGAGCAGGTATTTGCAGAAAAAACAAAAAAAATGCAAAAAACAATTGATGAGCTCAATGAATTCAAATCACTATCTCAGGCAAAAATAGAAAATGCAATGGAAAGAGTAAAAAGAGTTGAAGCAATAATTGATCGGCTTCAAATATCTATTCTTGAAAAAATAGGTTCTTATGGAGAAAACATTAGTGGCATAAGAAAAGAAATGTCCATGATGCAAGACTCTTTTGGAAAGTTAGTCGGAAAAACAGCAGAGAGACATAGAGAAAAAGAAGAACCTAAGCATAAAAAGAAATAATATCTATTTAAATTATTTTCTTCTTATTTTTCCTTATGAGGAGCCCATAATAAGGGCTGGTATTCAGAGGGCTTTCCAGTCTTAGGTCCTGAAAGTCCTATTACCAAGCCTATTATTACTACTATTGCAAGTAATCCGATAACAGTTTCCCAATTGTCAGACCACCATGCTCCTGATGACCACCCCGTAGCACCTGCAGACTGAATTAAGACTACAATCACGATTATAATACCAATTCCAAGGAGGATATAATTTATCCCATTGCTCTTAGGATCTATAAATAATCCAGCCACAATAAGTATTACTAAAATAATTGCTAATCCTACTCCGACTCTTGGAAATAATTGTGCGAAAAAATTAGAAACAAAAGAAAATTGAAGAGCCATTAATGCAACAACCAAAGCGATTATCGCATTTACTCCTTTGTTTTCTTGGAAAATTTTGATTCGAGTCATAATTCCAAAAACAAGTGCGAATAATAAAAGAAAGGGAAATAGATAAGTAAAAAATCCAGCCTGCTGCCAAGTTGCAAATAATTTTTCAATTATCCCTCCAAAACCTGCAGTTTGTAATATCACCCCGAACATATTAAAAAATATCATTTAAGATTTAAATATGTTTCTAAAAAGAAACAAAATTCATTTGCCTCTTATAAAACTTGCTTAAGATACTTCTCACTTCGTTCGAATTTTATTAATAACTAATCTAGAAACAATCTTGACGACTCAATACTAGATATTAAGTTGAATAAACGCGCTGGGGATTTACGTATTAACCCTTCTTCTTTTTTAGAACTAAAACAAGAGCAATAACAATTACTGCTATGAATAAAACATTAGACCAGAGAGTAGTGCTCCATGACTGCCCAAGAAGCAAGTTTTTAACAGTATCTAAAAGTCCTGTCGCCCAGATAACAGCCCAGATAAATGCTATTCCTGCTAATCCTATCAGTCCATATTTCATCCAAGGTTCTAATTGGAAACCCTTTTCTCCAGAAGGACCAATAAAACCCCAAAGTAATAAAATAACGAATAAAATAACAAGAGCAATTGCCAAAAATAAAATCATATTCTGGACAATCACTGTTCCTGCGAGAAATCCTGTAAAAGTAATTCCAATAATTAATGAGATTATTGCATTAGGCTGGTGTTTTCCATCTCCAAGAAGTTTTGTTTTTTCAAGAACAGCATAAACTAAAGTCCAGATTAACGCAAATGGTAAAATGAATCTTGTAAAAATCAAATTCTGGAATATTGTCTCAGTAGGCATGTTTATATTAAGTCTTCTGGAACTTCTTCTATTTCAGAAGAATCCTGGCTTGGCAATGCAGACTTGTTAATTATAAAGACATCACTTATTGCTTTTACGAATTGATGCGGAATAATTACTCCTCGTGCTCCTCCAATCATAGAGATAACACTACCGCCAACCTTTATTCTCCATCCATCAATCTTATTTTCTGCCATATTTGCCTCTTCCACCTCTCCAAAAAAATCCCCTCCATCAGTATAGACTTTCATTCCAATAACTTCACTTATTTTTCTGATTCTCATGAAAAATTAATATCAAACTTGTTTATAAATATTTCTGTAAAAATTATTGTTATATTCGGGTAATTATGAATTTTTTTAAAGACCTTCGTAGGAGGCGAGAGTTTACATGAAATAATCCATAAACGAATGTGAACTCGAGTTATAAAAAGAAGGGCGCTTGAGGGACGAGCAATTTCAGGAGATAATCCATAAGAGAGTGGGATTGGGAGATAATAAAAACCTATGGTCTTTAAAATAAAAAGGTTTATAAAAAATTTTAGT
>CAYHJT010000158.1:0-2527 GCA_964356985.1 Candidatus Woesearchaeota archaeon | reverse complement strand
AGTTCTAAAGAATTAGGTGCTAGAAAAGCCTGGATAACCATGAGAAAAAGATAGATTTTAAATTTTAGGTATGATGTGTAGAAATATCTTCAAAATCTGCAATAGACAATTTGTTTTGCGCCCAACCTTGAGGAAAAGCAGACATTCTTTTAATAATTATTCTAGCATAAACAATTCTATCAGTATTATATGAAATTACTAGTTCTTTCAATGTAGGATATATAGGAGGCCTATTCTTTTGCGATTCTTGAGAGGAATGTCCTAAAGAACCCCATTTTTTTGAAGAATTATCTTGAAATGCTAATACTGCATGACCTGGATTAGCAACTTCTTTCGATGCCAATAAACTAACATATTTTGGGTTGTATTGTTCATCCATAGTATATCCTATAACAGCAGCCGCTTCGCAACATATTGCACATCTATCTTCAACTACCTCGAATGGAGATCTAAAATGAACATCACTCAAATCATCTTTGTGGCCATGCAATCTATATTTTTCATAATCATATTTTAAACTTTCTAAAAATATAGAAATTTCTTTCGGATTAGATCCAACTATATCTATTAAGTTATTTTTTTCCATTTTTATCTGTTCTTCACATCATTATTTTTCATTCTTGCCCTAATCAATTTTTTTATTAGTGTAATTGGGAGTTTTTTATCCAGAGGAAAACGAATAGTCGCCTTAGCAGTCTCGTAATCTTTCAACTCATTTTTATGTTCTTTTATAATTGGCGGAGGTATGTATAGTCCAACATGTTTTTTTGCAAAGGCAAAATAAACAAGACGGCCTTTGTAGCTATAATAAGGCATTCCGTAACTTAATTTTTCCTCTGCGTCTGGCACAGTTTGTTTTATCGCTTTTCTAAGCTCTTTAATTTTTCCTTGAACTTCTTTTGGAGCTGACATAATATATTCATCAACATTTTTTTGTTTTGATTTTTTCCTCATTTTCAATCACTCTCAACGTAATTTTTGAAGCTGTTTAAAATAGCCTGCCACCCATCTCGTTGCATTTCAATAGAATTAATACTTTCAGCTTCAAAGACTATCTTTATAAAAGTTTTATCATTATGCTTTGCAAATCTAATTTTTACTTTTCTTCCATCTTCAATCGAATATTCAATTAATTCATTTATCTTTACTTCATTATAAATTCCTGTAAAATCAAATCCAGCACTCCCATCTCGCGCTTCCATTCTAAAAAGAAATCTTCCCCCAACTTTCAAATCATTTTTTGCCTTTGGAGTGTACCAATCATCAGAAGCGTTATCCCATTTTATAATATGTTTTGGCTCAGTATAAAATTTCCAAACTTTTTCTACTGGCGCATTTATCAATGCTTGGACACTAATTATTTTTCTATTCATGTCTATTTATATTTTTTTTCCACAAAAAGTAAGATACAAACATTACTGCAAGGAGAATTAAAGGAAAAAACACGTCTCCAAATTTACCGCCGTTTAAAGCAAAAGAGGCAGAAGCTCCCAAGATATCAAAAGTAAATCCTGCATATGCCCACTCTTTAATTGTTTTGTATTTTATCTGCAATATTGCAATCGCCCCTAAAACTTTAGCAACCCCGATAATAATATTAACATAAAGTGGATATCCAAGACCAATGAGAATTTCATTTCCTTGCTCATTTCCAAGCAATTCAGAAATTCCAGAAAATAGCATTAATAATGCAAACAATATAGTAATTATCCAATAGATTATTCGAATAGTTTTTTGTTTCATTATATCCTTATTAAAAAAGGATTTATATATTTTCCTGATATGAATTGACAAGGTCCAGAAAAATCGTCTTAATCTTGATTAAAACCTAAACAATCGTTCGTAATCTTTGTGGTTCATCCAATCAAGCACTGCCGCAATTATTTCAATCTCTCCGCTCGAGGTAATTGAATAAAGAAGTCTCCAGCCATTTGGTAAATCGTAAATCCAAAGGTTATTTAAATAATATTTTTCAATTAAATTTTTAGGAATGAGCTCTTTTTTGACATTTCTTCCACATGAAAAATTATCCTGAATAGATTTTATAGCCCCGATTATGCCTTTCTTTATAGGATCATTATCAGACATTTCGTTAAAACTATCTTCAAGGTCTGAATCTACAAAAACGACTTTATCTGGTTTCATAATTTTATAGTAGACCTATTTCTTACTTTTTCATATAATCTAGGATTCCAGATGTAAACAACATAACCCTCATTATCATATGCTATTCTTAATGTGCTTTCTAAATAATCCATAATAACTTGGAAAGTTTGCCACATTACTTTTCTTGGAAGGTTATTGAAAAGTTCTGTTTTCTTAAAAGCCCCACTATTTTTTTCAATAGTTTTCTCAACCATAAATACTGTCTGCAAAGTAGGGGATCTTGCAAATTCTGACTTCTTACGCTCTAATTCCATCATTATAATATCAATTGATATTATTTAAATCTTACGTCCATATCATTCAGACTATAATTTCACCTATGAACACACCCAGCGAAACAGCATACTCTCCGTTTTCCATG
>CAYHJT010000157.1:0-2545 GCA_964356985.1 Candidatus Woesearchaeota archaeon | reverse complement strand
TGGGCAATGAGATAGTTACTCCTAAGTTTGTTATAACCAAATGATTCTCTCCCAGGTTTCTTCCTAAGAAAGCTGTTATAGGCTGTATAAAGATGTTATAATGCAGTTATAGAAAGCTATATGAGTTTATTTGATCCTCTCCTTATTGATGGCCATATATCTTCTTAAAAAATAGTTTGTAAATCCCTCTTCATCTTTTTGCAATGCTTTATAGTAAGATCTTCTTTTCTTGTACTCTATAATCAACATAGGATAGCTGTTATGCCAGAGGATACTGTTCATTATAATCCTGCCTACTCTTCCATTTCCATCGCCAAAAGGATGGATTCTCTCAAATTTATAATGTTCTCTTAATGCAAGCTCAACAGGATTCATTTTACTATTATTAACAAACTCTATAAATTGGTTCATAAGCTTTTTAACATCCTGCCAGTCAGGCGCTAGATAGCTACCAACTCTCACAAGATAATCTCTATACTTACCAGCAATATCGCTTTTGGTTTCTTTAAATAGTTCATTATGCCATCGTAAAATAACTTCATTTGATAGATTCTCATTTTTGTTTAACATTTTCAGGAATAATTCATAATGCGCCTCAGTTTCTTTTATATCTCTCAATGGCCTATTTGGTGCAATTTTATCCTTTATAATTCCCCTAGTTTCTTCTAATGTTATTGTACTGCCTTCTATTGCATTTGTATTATATGTAAAAGCTAATGCTATCTCCTCTTTTTGTTTTTCTTTGACCGTATCTGGATATTTATGCCATTCTTTCTGAAAATTGTTCTTTATTTTTTCTAAGTTTTCATAAACATAGGTGCTAGCTTCTCTCTTTAACTCATTCTTTATCTTGTCAATATTGTCTGGAATCTTCTTACCAAGATATTTTTCTTTAGTTACTACCCTCCCATCTGCCCTATATGAATGCTGTAAATAAAAATATTCTTTATTCCCTTTTCTCCTTTTAATTATTTTCATAGGATATTATTACCATTACATATATTTAAATATTTCTATTTTATATTATTTTTGTAATGGTAATAAATAGTGAAACCAGAAAGCCATGTCCCAGCGAGCAAAGAAGTCCTTTTAAATATTATTTCTTGTATTTCTTAACCAACTCTTTGTGCCTGCGATGATTAATGTAATGGAAATAAAGAAATGTTCCTAGAATAGTTATTAAGAAAATTATACCCATTCTTTGCTTTAACAAAGATAATTGCTGATTCTCTGCAAATGTTAATCCTGTAATTATTGGAAGGCCGGAGCCTTTCTGCTCTTCTTCTTTTTTATTTATCTCTTCTTCCCTCTTCCTCAGTTCTTCAGCCCGCTTTTGAAGCTCTTCTGGAGTCCAGGCAATATCTCCTCCAGTAATGTCTGTAAATAATCCTGCTTTCTTGTTTTTCTCTTTTAATTGAGCACTATGTGTCTTTGCATTGTCTAGGGCTCTTTGTATTCCTTGCTTTGCTGAATCTGGAGACTTTGACAAGACAAGTTCTAATACAATAACATGCTTATCTGTGGCTATTTCTATCTGCTTTTCTACCTGCTTAACATCGATGCCTATGCCAGCTGCTTTTTCAACCTGTAGATTTGCTTTGGCAACATTATCTTCATAATCATCAACCATCTCATTAAGCCTTGCTGTATTGCCATTATCCACTAATGATTTAGCTTCAGATAATCTCTCCTCTGCGAATATCATATAGACCTGTGCTCTTGGAATGCCTTGGCCTGATAATCCGAGTTGCAGGTTCTCTAATGCCCTGTCTAATCCATATAATGGGTTTCCTGGCAGTATTCCTGGCCGTATTATTTCCTGCGCAAATGCTACATTAGAAATTAATAGAATTGCAAGGATAAAAGTAATTCCTCTTTTCATAACAAGAGAAAGAGTAAGGTTCTTTATAAAGTTTTTTATATGTTTAATGACTTTGTTGGTTCAGAAATTAGTTTAGGGTCTTTTTTCCAATCTAAGGAAACATCAATATATAACTCTAGCTCATTTCCGTCTGGGTCTAGGATATAAATACTCTTAGTCACTGAATGGTCAGCTGTTCAGACTATAGGAACTGTGGCCGAATTTAGCTCTTTAATTGCTTGCTTAAGCTCGTTTATCGTATCTCCTATCTTAAAGCCTATATGATAAAGGCCTGGCTCTATTCTTGAAGATGATTTTGGCTTTCCTCCTATCTCTATCAATAAAAGCTCATGATGTGTCCTTCCAGAAGAAAAAAATGCCAGTTGAGAAGTTCTGTTTATCTCTTTAAAACCAAGAGTATTTTTATAGAAATCTGCTGAACTTTTTAGGTTAGTTACATACAATACAACATGACCAAGTTCTTTTATTTCCATGCTTAAATGTAGATTGTAAGTTATATAAAAGTTTTTATATATAAAAATGATAAGAATAACATGCCTGTCGAAGTATCTGCTGGAGCAATCGTATTCAAAAAGAACAACCAGATAGAATATTTGCTGCTTTATAGAAGAGCTAATCCTCCTTTTAAAGAAAGCTGGGATTTTCCAAGAGGGAACATAGAAA
>CAYHJT010000156.1:0-2573 GCA_964356985.1 Candidatus Woesearchaeota archaeon | reverse complement strand
TTGACAATTACTTCTGGTCCAGGATTATCATTTATGTCTACAGTGCTAAAAATGCATTGCTCTATTATTTGCCTATCATAATTCCCGGGCTGGGAATAGGATATTGTTAAACTAATAAAGAATATCCAGAAAAGTATAATCTTGCCTCTTTTCATTTAATATTTTATTTTTGATTAGATTTATATATCTTTTTGAATTCGCTAATATATGAATAAAAGAGGGCAAGTAACAATATTCGTTGTTTTGGGCATTTTGATTGTGATTGTTATTGGTATTGTTGTATTAATAAGAACAAATAGCTTAAATAAAGCTGGGGAAAGCGGTTTAGGAACTTCTATCTCTTTATCACAATCAATTGATGAAATTAATTCATTTGTTAATTTGTGTTTAACTGAATTCTCTGATAGCGCGATTTATGATGCTGGCAAACATGCAGGGTATGCATTAATAAAACCTGAAAATTATTTTGGTCTTCCAAATAATGGATTTGGTTCAAGTAATCACCCTATTTTTGGGAAAGTTGTTTATTTAACATGCAATGGAGTTGATCAAACTCCCAATATCTTAAATGTAGAAACTAATATTGAAGAAGCTCTTGAGTATTATTTAATCAATGAGTGCTTAGATGAGTTTAATATTTTAAGAGATAATGGATGGAATGTGGAGGGAGAAGAATTTGATGTAAACATTAATATGGAGAATAGTGGGATATTTGTAACTCTTAACATTCCTAGAAAATTTGATAAAAATGAGATATCTTTTGAGATAAGTAATTTTGATTATTTTTCTGGTATCGATTTCAATTTTTATTTGGTAAAGTCTAAAGAAATAGTAGATAGTATTACAAATCTTTTAATTTCTATTCTTCCAGAACTAGAATTAAAAGTGAACAGAGGAGAATTAACTGTTGGTGCTGCTACCGAAATAGCCATAAATGAAGTTGAGGCATTATTAGAAACTTACAGAATTGAGCTTGATAGCTTAGGTTACGATTTTTTTTATGCGATGGATTTTAATCCTCCTGATGAATGCAATAATTTTCCAAAGATATTTTTAATAAAAAATAGAGAAAATAAATTTAGATATGTTTTTGGTGCATCTTTATGAAATTTAAATTATTATTTCTATAGGTTCCAAATCATTCTGGAATTCATCTTGACATTTTATCATATAATTTGAAAATTGCAATGGTGCAGAATGAGTTGTACTTAATTCACTCATTTTAGTTCCTTGACCAAATACAAAGTCTTGGCTGCTATATTCGCATGTTGATGCTTCGTTTAATATTATAAAGAGATTGCTGAAATCCTTGTAAACATAGACTAGTCTCGGCTCTTCTAAATCTTCGCCTACAGTAAATTCTATTTTGCCAGTTGCCTCATTACCTGCTAAGTCTAAACATCTGATACTATAAGAATAGTCGCCTTTAACCAAGTTAGCTAACGGTTGTGAGTGGGTTGATGCATCGGTATTTTCAAATTTTATCCAGCTATTGCTGAAATATTGACAAGAGGCCTTGCCGTTTTCTGCACCGCCTGCTGTAGAGGCTATTAATGCTGTATCATCGGAATAAATTGTCCCTGATGGAGCCTCTGGAGGTATTGTGAGTATTAATTGTGAAGTGCCTGTTAAAGTGAAAATGTAGTCTTGCTTATTTTCATTTTGTTTTTCTGACAAATCTTTACATTTGAAAAAGAAGAGATTTTCTCCTTCTACAAGATTTTCTAAAATTGTATGACAATCGAAATTGATTTCGTCTGTTCTAGTGTCAGAACAAGTTAAATCTTTTTCCATAGTTTCATATCTTTTTCCTGGTTCTTTTGAGTATTTACATTCAATTTGAGAAGAATCTAAAACCAAAGTTGTTATTGCTACCTTTGTTTGGTTGTGTTTTAGTAAGTTAAACTCATTTTCTGAAATTATATTTGTTATTATTGGGGAAGTTAAATCTGGCTCGTTATTTGTTGTGAATTTTATTACGTATTGCTGCACATTTTTGTTATCATAATTATCTTTGCACCTTACATAATATTCTGTTGTTATTTCTTCATTCGGATCTGAAGGAGGATATTGTATAGTTATATTATGTTTTGTGGTTAATAATGTTGTTATATAATTTGACATCTCATCAAATGAATTTGTTAATTGGGTTTCGTAAACACATATAGCAGGCTCGTTTGTTATAAATGGCAAGGTAACTTGGTTAAATGCTGGCAGTATATTTGTAATTGTATAACCTAATCTGCCATTATTCTGAATCTGATAATTTAATTCAGATAATTTTTCTGTATCTGGAGAGATTTCTGGAGTGGATACATCATTCTGCGAACCTGGAATGCAATCTGGACCATCGACAGTTTCTATAAACTGGCAATCCTGACCTAAAGACTTGCATAAATATTCAGTACATGATTTAAATGGAAGACCATCTGTGTTTTTTAAGTTTGTTTTTTCTGGAACATTACATAACTGACAATCTGAACCCCCTGATGGAGCTTCCCATGGGTTACAAGAAACCGTTACTGTTTTTTTAGGATAATCGCAATCTCCAATTATCAATCTAATAATAACCA
>CAYHJT010000155.1:0-2577 GCA_964356985.1 Candidatus Woesearchaeota archaeon | reverse complement strand
TGAAGATGAATTAAATTATATGTTAGTTAACCAAATTTGTGCTTTCAACTCGCCAGTGTGGTTCAATTGCGGCTTGTATCATAAGTACGGAATAAAAGGTGGAAAGCCAGGAACTTATTTTTTTAATTTAAAAACTAATAAGATAGAAGAATGTGAAGATTCATATTCTCATCCGCAATGTTCTGCTTGTTTTATACAGAAAGTAGATGACACTTTAAATTCAATTTATAATTTAATTACTAATGAATCTAAGATATTTAAATTTGGTTCAGGCTGTACATCAGGAGATTCTTTTATATTCACAAATAAATTTGGTTTAACAAAAATAAGAGATTTATTTAATAAATATAAAGATAGGCCTATACAAAATTTTGATGGACAAGGCAGGTTTATTAATATTCAAGATGAAGAAATTTATACTTATTCATTAAATAAAGATGGTTCTTTTTCTCAAGATTTAATAGAAAAAGTCTGGGATTATAAAGTAAAAAAAGAAGATAAATTAAAAATTAAATTAAATAATGGAACCAGAGTAACGGTTTCATCATGGCATCCATTTATATTTTGGGATGGCTCAAAAATAATCAAAAAAAGAGCAGATGAATTAGAAGAAGGAGATCCTGTTTTAGGAATTAATTCTACAATTTTACCATTATTGCCGGAAGAGGAAATTAAAATAAAGTTGGATAATATCTATTTTAGAAAAACAGAAAAAAATGAACTTTCCTTAGATAACGATCTTTCTTGGCTCATTGGTTATTTTATGGGAGATGGAAATCTAGGAAAAAGAAAAACAACGGTAAAAAATAAAGAGTATACTAATTTAAGATTAAGGTTTCATGATGAAACCTTAGAAACTTTAGATAAAGTAAAAAATATTCTAGAAAATAAATTCAATGCAAAGATAAATCTAAGCAAAGATAATAGAGGGAGCAAAGGGTACACATTACAAACACTAAGCAGAAAAGCATGTAGTTTTTTCAAAGAAATTTTTGGTTCTGGCTCAAAGGCATATACTCTAAGAATGCCTAAATTTATTTATAAGTCAGGTTTAGAAAATATAACTGCATTTTTAGCCGGGTTATTGGATTCTGATGGTTACATAACAAAAGATGGAAAAGCAGTTTATTCTTCAGCATCAAGAGAATTTGCGACAGAAATAGCTATTTTATCCTCATTAATAGGGACCGGTGGAGGCATAGTAATCGACAAACACACAAATGCAGCAACAATAATCAGAAAATCCTCAAATACTAAAGTAGTGAAATTGATCTCAAATAATTTAGTAAACCAGAAAAGAAAAAATAGTTTGTTTAATTCAATGGATAGGAATCACAGATCATCTAAATGTATACCGTTACAAAAAGAAATCTTAGAGCAGTTAATAACCCTGCCAGAAAAAGCAGCTAACTGGCTAAACTTAGAAGTTAATGGAGAAAGATTCCGTGCAGAAAGATTAATGTACGAAGGGATAATAAATCCTCAAAAATTAATAAGAATAATAGAGACTTCTAAAGTCAAAAACCGATTGGCACAATTCTTAACAAATATTTCAGAAAGCGTCTCATTTGTTACTTCAATAGAACACATTGAAGAAGATATTGATTTCTATGATTTAACAGTACAAAAAAATAATAATTATTTAGCCGGAGAAAATGCTTTAATTACGATTAGTAATACAGGATCAAATTTCTCTGCATTGAGAGGAAATGGTGAGCCTTTATCTGGTGGAGGGCAATCATCTGGTTTAATGTCATATCTAAGAATATTAGATAGAAGTGCTGCTGCTGTAAAATCAGGTGGAACAACAAGAAGGGCGGCTAAAATGTGCGTTCTTGATATGGATCATCCCCAAATTGAAGAATATATAACCTGGAAAGTTAAAGAAGAAGATAAAGTTCAAGCATTGATAAAGGCAGGATATCCATCAGATTTTAATGGAGAAGCTTATTCAACAGTTTCAGGACAAAATTCAAACAATTCTGTAATGATTCCTGATTCTTTTATGAATGCGGTTCTAGAAGATAAAGAGTGGGATACAACAGAAAGAAAAACTGGTAAAATAAGAAAAACATACAGAGCACGTGATTTAATGAAAACGATTGCATATGCTGCATGGCGCTGCGCAGACCCAGGAGTTATGTTCTACGACACAATGAACAAATGGCATACTTGCTCAAATACTGAGCATATTCATTCCACTAATCCATGTGTAACAGGGGATACTAAAGTACTAACTAAAGAAGGAAGATGGGTTAGGATTGATAAATTGTTAAATAAAAGAACAGAGATAATAACCAACACAGGAATCATGCAAGAAAAAGAAATTGTGGGTTCATTCAAAACAGGAACTAAGCCGGTATATAAATTAAAAACAAAATCTGGCTACGAATTAAAGTTAACAGCGGATCATAAAGTCTTCACCCCAAATAGAGGATTTATTCAAGCTATGAACCTTACAAAAGATGATTTAGTCTTACTTCCATTTGAGCCTGTATCAGATATTAATGAAACAGAAAATAAAGAGTTCTATCAACTTCTTGGAATTTATTTGGGTGATGGCTGCGGGTCTAAAAA
>CAYHJT010000154.1:0-2588 GCA_964356985.1 Candidatus Woesearchaeota archaeon | reverse complement strand
TTTAAATTTTCCAGTAAATATAGAAATGAATACTAGCATATTTAATGATGCAGTTGAGGACATGGCCATAATTGCTGATTCCATTATCTTAAGTGCAATGAAGGATAATTTTAAGATAGAAGCAAATAGTCATATATCTGAAGCTAAGGTTATTATAAAAAAGAGTAATGAAAATAAAATCGGGTTTAAAGCTGGGGAAGAGGAGAAAATTAAAGCAAAGTATTCTATAGAGTATTTAAAGAAAATAATTAAAGGGTCTAAGTTAAGTGATAAAGTTATTTTAAAGTTTGGAAAAGATTATCCTTTAGAGGTTAATTATAATGTTACAGATAGACTACAACTAACAACTATCTTGGCTCCTAGAGTAAGCAATGATTAGTTTTATCCTAAAAGCCCCTATAGGAAGTTTTTTAAAGGCATTGTTTTTCATTAAATAAGAGCATAATTGAAACATACTGTTTCTTTTATGTTTATCGGAGGAAAGTAAATGAGAAACTTTAATAGGGGTGGTCCCAGAACGGATTTTAGACCCCGAGAAATGCACAAAGCAACATGCTCTGAATGTGGGCAGGAATGTGAAGTTCCTTTCAAACCACAGGAAGGCAAGCCTGTTTATTGCAAAGAATGTTATTATTCAAAGAAGAAAAAATTCTAATTCTTGGATAAGATATCTTAATTTTATTTTTTATTTTATTTTAATCTATTTAAATAACTAAAGGAAAGTTTTATATATTTATTTTGGACTTTTAGTTTTATGTATAAAAGAGGCCAGGTTACTATATTTATTATCTTAGGAATTATAGTTATTGCAATACTGGCTTGGCTTTTCTTTTTAGGAAATTTAACATTTGGTGAAGAATTAACACAAGAAGAAGCTCAAGTTTTTGTTTCTACAAGGATTGAACCATTAAAAAATTACGTTGAGAGCTGTGTTGAAGAGAGTGCATTTGTAGTTCTAGGAACAATGGGGCAGTATGGTGGTGAAGTAGTTCCAAGAATTGATGAAAGCAATCCAAGGTTTGATTTCCTAGTTCCAACTGGAGACCATGTTTCTATTAATTATGTGGCATACAATCAAAATAATGAATATGTAAATAAATTTTTAAGCGTAAGTGAGATGGAGAATGAATTTGAGAATTATTTAGAAAATGTTGCCCTGCATAAAGATAATCCTGAAGGCTTTAGTGATTGTATTAATAACTTTGAACCATTTAAAAACAGTTTTGATAAAATTGAAGATGGTGATTTAGATACAGAAGTTGAGTTTGCCAGAACTATAAGAATTAAAGTAACTTATCCTGTTAAGATTACAAAGTCAAGTTATGAAACTACTATAAATGAATTTTTTGTAGAAATACCGATTAATATGAATGAACTAAGAAGCGTTGGATCTATGTTAATTAATGACGTTATTGCAGGAAATAACATAATACTAACAAGAGAATATTTAGTTGATAAATACACAAATGAAATTTCTGCTGGCTTAAGAGAAGATTCAGTAAGCTTTGATTACTTTACAACTTATTCATCTCCCACTCCATATAATAACCGAAATAATTACTTTTTTACTTTAAAATATGAACATCCAGAATTAAGCCAAGCTTATATATTTAATATGTTGGTTGGTGAAGGTTAATGAATAATTTAAACTTTATTAGCTGGAGTATTTTATTATTCTCAATCATAATTATATTAAATTCTAGTAATGTAAATGCCATAGAAGACATCGGCTGTTGCATAAAAGATGATTCTGGAAACTATTGTAGTGATGATACGCAAAAAGAAGATTGTGATATAGGGTCAGGTTTTTTTAGTGGCATAGCATGTAAGGAAGTAAGAAGCCAGGAAGGTTTACCAGGCCCATGTGAGAAAATTACTTGTTTAGAAGAAGATGGAAGTTGCTCTGCAAGGAAGTTTTTAGCTCAATGCCGAGACAATGGCGGAAGATGGGAAACTGAAGAAGTAAGTGAAGTTCCATTATGTAGTAGCCCGGGATGTTGTCAGATTAAAGAAAAAAATACAGCTAATATCGTAGACCAGTACCAAGTTAACTTTGGATGGGAATGTGATAGAGATGCAGATGTAATAAGTAAAGATTATGCTTTTTCTCCAGGCGAATGTCAAGTACTAGAGCAACAAGTTGGATGCTGTGTTAGTAATTTTGGCTGTAGTATTACAGATAAGATAGAATGTCCAACCCCAGAAACAAACTGGTTTGGTGGTGAATTATGTAGTGGTTCAAGATTAAATAGCATTTGTGGAGATTGCGGTGAATTTACTAAAAAAGGTTGTTTCCAAGGCGATGTTTATCTATTTAATTCTTGTGGAGAACATTTGGATAGAGCGTTAGATGATTGTAATGTTAATACAGAAATGTGTGATCCTAATAATGGAAATGCTGTATGTAAAAGTATTTCATGTGAAATATCACTTAATTATACAACTTTAAATTACGATACAGTTTATTTAAAGGCTGGGGAGATAGGAGTCCAATATGCAAAATCTCCAAGATCAAAAAAAGTCAATATGGATGATAAATATAAGATAAAACTAAAAAATGGAGAAAGTGCCTGTGTTCAATATCAAGG
>CAYHJT010000153.1:0-2635 GCA_964356985.1 Candidatus Woesearchaeota archaeon | reverse complement strand
CACTGTCATTCCTGTGAAAACAAGAATCCAGAATACAATAAATTTTATTGCATTAACAAACTTAGCGCTTTTCCATCCATATAATGATGGTATGATTGGACGCAAGGGCCAGCCATGCTCTTTCGTGATAGGTTTATTTTCTAATTCATATGCAAGTATTACATTTCCTTTTTTTAATTCCTCAAGAGGCACATTTGTTGTGTAGCCGTCTTCACATTCAAAGATAACAAACTTAGCATCTTTTTTTGGCTTTACAATTTTGAGAAAATCTTCGAATTTAACGCCAGACCATTTTAAGTCATATTTAGACCAGGTAGTTACACAATGAAAATCTGCTAAAATATCTGACCTTGGCATTGACAGCAATTCTTTATATGAAAATTCTTTTTCATTAGCCACTTCACCATATACTTTCAACTTCCAGATTTTAGAATCAAAATTTGGCTGAAATCCTAGATCAAGAATTGGAAAATTTTCAACTAGATGCTGGCCCTTTGGCAACCTTTGATATTTAGAGATTATTTTATTTGATTCAATCAATTTCGAATTTGCCATATAAAAATTTTATAATATACATTATAAATACTTTATGAATTTAAATTAACAAATAGTCAAAAAGATTTATATATAATATTAAGTTTATAGTTATATGAAAAATATGCTTCTTATAAACTTTAAGACTTATAAGCAAGGAAGCTCAATTAATGGATTAAAAATAGCTAAAATTTGCGATCAATTGTCTAAAAAATATAATAAGGAAATCTTAATAGCTGTTCAATCTATGGACATTTATAAAATTTCTAAATCTGTAAAAACCAAGGTTTTAGCTCAACATATCGATCCAATAGAGGCCGGAAGAAATACTGGTTTTATTGAAGCTAATGATGTAAAGAAAGATGGTGCTTACGGAACCATATTGAACCATAGCGAGCATAAACTAAAATTTAATGATTTGAAAAAATCTTTTTATTATTCTAAAAGAGCAGGATTAAAGGTAGTAATATGTGCTGCTACTCCAAATGAAGTCAAGAAAGTAGCAAGACTTAAACCAGATTACATAGCTATTGAGCCTCCAGAGCTTATTGCTGGCAAGATCAGCGTAAGCAAGGCTAATCCAAATATCATAAAAAACTCCGTAAATTCCACAAGAATCCCAGTATTGTGCGGTGCAGGAATAAAAGATGCTGAAGATGTAAGGATAGCATTATCTCTTGGAGCTAAAGGAATCTTAGTTGCTTCTGGAGTACTTCTAAGCAAGAATAAAAAGAAATCTATTGAAGATATTATCAAATTCTTATAATTTTTTTACATTTACGGATTTAATTGGATGATCCATTATTTTTTTTATTATCCAGAATATGAACACAATAGCAAAAGAAACTGATATTATAGCTAGCCAATCATTTAATGATAATGAAACAACATCAAAGAATCCTTTCAATGGACTGTATAATATCAATAATTGCAGTAAAAATGATACTAATATTGATAGGTTAAGATATTTATTCTTGCTAAATATAGGTATATTAAATAAACTTCTGATTAAATAAACTGCCAATAGCTCTATTGTTACTAATGATGTAAATGCTATGGTCCTAGCTGTTTCTATTCCATGGTTCTGGATATAATAATTGAACAACCCTAAAACCCCTATAGTAACTAATAAATTCATTAAAAAAATATAAACTAAAAGATTTTTAGTTATTATCGAACTTTTCTTATCTTTTGGTTTTTTTGACATTACATCCTTGCTTGGAGGATCTATTGAAAGAGCTAGCGCTGGCAATCCATCAGTAACTAAATTTATGAATAATATCTGAGTTGCCAATAATGGAAGTGGCCACCCCAAGGATATTGACAATAATATAATCAACAATTCTGATGCATTAACTGAGAGTATATATGTAACAAATTTTTGTATGTTTGAATAAACTATCCTTCCTTCTTCTACAGCATTTACAATGCTATGAAAATTATCATCTCTTAATATCATGTCGGATGCTTCTTTGCTTACATCAGTCCCAGAAATGCCCATCGCAATTCCAATATCAGCTTTTTTTAATGCTGGTGCGTCATTAATACCATCTCCAGTAACAGCAACTACATAACCTAGATTTTGCAAAGATTTTACAATTCTAAGCTTATGCTCCGGATTTACACGAGCATAAATATCATATTTTTCGACTAATTTTGAAAGTTCGTCATCCCTTAATTTTTCTAATTCTTCTCCAGTAATAGACTTGCCAGATATGCCTATTTGAGAACCAATTGCTATTGCAGTTCCTATGTAATCTCCCGTTACAATCTTTACATTTATACCCGCGTTATGACAACGTTCTATATCATCTTTAACAGTATCCCTTGGAGGATCTATCATTGCTTGTAACCCAACAAAAGTAAGATCTTCTATAGAATCAATTTTATCCTCCTTGTAAGCAAAGCCCAGAACCCTTAATGCATTACTGGAAAATTCATGATTCTTATCAAGAATATTTTTTCTTAATTTTTCATCTAATTTTATTTTTTTACCTTTGATCAATATATGAGAAGAAATTTTTAACAATACATCTGGCGCACCCTTAACATATAAATTCTTTTTATTGTCTTTTTCATTTATTGTAGCCATGTAATTATT
>CAYHJT010000152.1:0-2641 GCA_964356985.1 Candidatus Woesearchaeota archaeon | reverse complement strand
AATAAAGAAGCATCATCTGTTGCTGTGAATAATATCTGGCCTTCTCCGTCCTTGAAAGCTTGAAATAGTTGGGCTCCTTTTGACAATGTTGATTTGTATTCATTTGAAATCAATCCATTTGTTAATTGAGTGACTGATGCGAATTCATTTTGGTCGAGAATGAAGGAAGTTAAGGAATCGTCTACTAAGTTTAATGTTGGAATGAAATTATTTTGGAGAGTGGATGCTATTCTTTGGAATTCTAGGAAGAAGCCATCGAATAAAGATGCTTTTTTTGCAGTTATTCCTGTGATTTCACCGAGAGAATTTCTAGTTATTGTATCTGTTAAGATATTCTGTGCTAGGCCTGTAGATTGGTCTAGTTCATTATTGTTATTTGGCAGTATTGGGGTTTGTTGAAAAGGAGATTCTAGAATGGATTGTTTAGCTATTGGGAGGTCTGGAGGGATTTCCATATCTTCTTGAAAAGAAAATGAAGTAGGTCGAAACTTCTCTTGTACCTGTGAATATATTGAAATTGTACCAAATAAGAGAATTATAATTAGATTTAATAATATTTTCTTCATGAGAATTAATCATCAAATATCATTTAAATAACTTTTGACCTACAACTTTAGTACCTTTTTCTACATATGCACGTGCTTCTTGAATGATATATTCTTTGTCATCGGCGTCTCTCGGCATCGATAAGAATATACTGAAGTTAGTGGCAGCCATCGGAATATTTCTTTGTGCTGCATATATTGATCCAACATTATAATAAGAATCTTTATGAGTCGGATCTACACGGCTTGCTTCTAAATATTTTTCTAAAGCAAGATGTAAAGTAGGATGTCTAGAGTTTTTTAAATCCCATTTTTCTAATATTGCATTGCCTTCTTCATTTAATCTAATCGCTCTCTTTCTTCTATCTAAAAAATCAGCTAATGCACTTCTATTCTGATCACCATAATCACTTAGATACTTTTCATGCGTATCTGATGCTTTTACTCTTAATAAAATTCTTTGAGCAATATCATCAACATCTTTTCTGCTTCCAGTAAAAAATGCTCTCTTAGCATCTTTTACGTCTTCTGGTTTCACATTATATTCTTGTGGAGGTCTTTCTAAAGAAACTAAATAAGAATTAGCTGCATCTAAAATAGAACCTGTAACTTGCAATCTTCTTTCTAATTCTGATAATTGAGGATCTTCTAATTTAACTTCTCCTTTAGAATGAGCTTCATATAATCTTAAAGCTCCTTCATATATTGGAAGAACTTGTCTGATATCTTGGATAACAGCTGCTCTTGCATTAAATTGCGGATCTACTGACAAAGTTGCTAGAGTTTCAAAAGCATTTGAACTTAATCTTAAAGCTGATGTTAAGTTAGCTGATAGATTTTTTGTGTAATCAAATATATCCGATTTGTCATCTTCTTTTTTGCCTTCTAGTACACCCTTGTAACCTTTTTCTAATTCATCTACTTGAGCTCTTAGAATATTAACTTCTGTTTTTAGTCTTCTGTTATTAAGAGCAGTAATATCTAGTTTTTTAACTTCATCACCTGGATTTATAGAGCTGAATAAAGCAGGTACTATTAGAGCGTATCTTGATACTCTATTTTCTAGGTTCATCGTAGAATTAATATATATTCTGGAGTATATAAATGTTATTGGTACTATTTTATTAAGAAAAGTACGTGTTTTAGAAGATATCATAGAATCTTCAATTAATAATTAAATATTTTATTAGAACTATTTACATACAGATGAGTGAATATCTTCGATTATTATACCAATTCAATGTCTTTACTTTTTATAATTGATGGGATAACAAGGGTTGCTTCTTTTTCAGGCTGCATATTCGAAATTATGCCAAAGATGATTGTGATACTGTCTCCTTTTTTAATTATTACAATTTTAGCGCCTGTTGCTGATTTCAACAATTCTTTTGAAAAATTAGGCAATGTCTTGGTGGCATCTAGGATTTCTAAGCCTATGACGTTGCCTTTAGAAGTAATATCAATAACAAAATTGCCCATCTTGATATTGCCTTTTACACTGCCTTCTTTGTAGATGTAGAGGACATCATTTGGCTCATCATAATTTATATTTGCCTTGATTTTTTCCATTTTTTAATCATTCTTTCCCATCTTATCAATCGTTTAATGATGGTTATTACATATAAACTTTTTGGTCTAAAAACTACAGGAATTTGCAAAATTCTGTTCTTATCAATGAAAAATAACTCCCATTTTTCACCATCAAACCTTTCCTCCATCTTAAATGCGTATCTTAAATTTAATGGATCTAATAAGTTTTCTTCTATTTCTTTTTTTGAAACGTGTCTTCTTTTTGAAATTAAGAATATTTTCGGTTCATTAAATTCTATGTCTTCTCTTTTGTATTTGCTGAGTAATTCTTTCGCTTTGTTAACGCTCATTTATAGTTACTGCCGCCTGTTATTTATTTAGTTTTGCTAATTTAAACCGGAAATTTTTCAGTATAATTAGAAGATCAGATAGTTTAATTGAAAATAAAGGCTTTAAGAAAGGAATATTAAATAGTATTTTTAGTTATATCGTAAATATTTTATTTATTATTCTTTAGCTCATTAAAGATTATTAATTAAGTTCTTTTGTTAGAGCTATCAGAGATA
>CAYHJT010000151.1:0-2703 GCA_964356985.1 Candidatus Woesearchaeota archaeon | reverse complement strand
ATCTGCTGTGGAGAATGCTAGTACATATATTCCATTTGGTGATAATGTATCTAGGATATGGAAGTCAATAGTATTACCTAGATTTGGAATTCCAGATGTTGTTAAACTTTGAAGAATAATATCATTTACTGTGATTGTTATTGTTTCGCTATCAGAATAAGTACCGTCTGTTACATTGAATGTTACTTGATAGTTTCCTTGATTCGAGAATGTAGGAGTCCATTGGAATAAGGCTGTTGTATTGCTTGTTTGAGTGAATGTAAATGAAGATGGAAGAACTGATGCAGCATTAGTCCCAAATATTAATGGATCATTATTTGGGTCTATTGCTTGCAAATTAATTGTAAGAGTTTCGTTTTCATTTACCTGTTGGTTGCCTATTGGAAATAGATCAGGAGTAAAACCTTGATCATATCTAACAATTTGGCTGAGGGCTGAAAGACCTTCTCCACCGAAACAATAGAATTTATTTGTAAAAGAGCAAGACGGATAATGTCTGGGGGAAGGCAACGTAACTGGTCTGATAGTCAAGAGGTCAGCAATTGAATCATATTCAATTATTTGGTCTGTGGTACCTCCATCAGCAAGTCCTCCGAAACAATAAATTTTATTGGTAAATGGGTTCTGAGAACAGGCTAATCCACGCCTTCTGGTGGGTAAAGTAGCATTTTTTATTATTAATATATCAGTAGCAGGATCATACTCCAATGTTTGATTTGAATTACCTATGTTATCTGTACCTCCAAAGCAATATACCTTATGGGTATCAGAATTCTCTGCGCAGGATAACCCAAAATTTGCGGATGGTAGTGTTACTGATTTTATTATTAGATTATCAATAACAGGATCGTATTCGATAATGGAATCTAAAATATTCGCACCAATACCTCCAAAGCAATAAATTTTGTGTGTTTGAGAATTTTCAGCACATGATAAAACTGCTCTCCCGGTTGGTAGTGTTGCTGATTTTATAGTAAGTACATCTGTAAATGGATTATACTCAACTATCTGATCTGTGGGTCCAGCCCCACCAGCTCCACCGAAGCAGTAAATTTTATTTGTAGAAGAATCCCGTGCACAAGCTATACCCTCTCGTCCACCAGGCAATGTAGCATTCTTTATAATTAAAGTATCGATAGATACTGTATATTCAACAATCTGATTGAGTGCTGGCGGAACCCCTCCGAAGCAGTATATTTTACTATTATTGTCCTCAATACATGATAAACGATAACGGGGTGTTGGTAAAGTAGCATTCATTACTGTTATGGTCTCTTGTGCATTAACAATTTCAAAACTTATTAAAGATACAAATAAAATAAATACAGATATTAATAATCTTTTAATCATTAATGTAACCCCCATCGTTTTTAATAAATAGTTAAGTATATAAAATTTCCTCTTTAATCATTCAATTCAATAGTTTTAAATAGGATTATTCTTTTTTTCTTGTAATGCAAAAGTTTACATTAGTACAGTGGATTCTTATAATTGCTATAATATTGGGTGTATTTCTCAGATTATATAATCTAGATGATGAGTACTTGTTTGATGATGAGCAACCATCTATGATTGCAGAAATGAAATTTCATAGGCAGAGTTTTTATGATGGAGCAATGTACTTCCAGGAACATCCACCTTTAGGAAAATGGTTATTGGGAATTCCCTCAATTTTTATAAATGCTGATTACCGATCTTTAACATTTCTAGGCCCGAATACATTTGTTTTGAAATATTTAACTTTTGAATCTTTAAAGAAGAATTTTCCTTATATCAGATTATTAAATGCTCTTATTGGGATATTAGCAATTTTATTTACATTCTTGATAATTAAAGATTTGTTTGGACTGAATGCAGGATTGTGGAGTTCAGCTATAATGTCTTTATCAGCGGATTTTATAGGATTGAGCAGGCATGATCATCTTCTGAAGATTGTTGCTGTGGCTTTTGCTATAATGACAATATACTTTTATTTAAAATATCTAAAATCAAAAGATAATTACAGATTTTTTTATCTGGTATTAACTTTAGTATTCTTTACTTTCTGCATTGGAAGTAGGAATTTTGATCCTTTATTTCTGATACCAACATTGATATTTTCGCAATTTTTAATAAATAGAGGAAAGAAGAATTTAATAGAAAATATTGTTTTTGTTTTATTATTGGTAATATCTTTCTATATTGTATTTTATTATTTCTATCCTCCAGAAGCAAAGGAATTTGCAAAATTTCATCTGGAAGTAGATTCTCCTTTTGATGTGTTACCTGGGTTAGGATTTATTGGAGTAGTGAAGAATATTTTCTTAAGAAATTCATATGCTTACACAATAACTTCAATATTAATAATAATTTTGATAGTCAATGAGATTGTTAAATTAATAAAAAATAAATGGAACTTTAATAATCTAGAAGAAGGCTCTTTTTTAAAAGCGGTTTATTTAGGAGATATGAAGGCTGTGGTTGTATTATTCTTTTTAGTCACTTTTATAGGGTTAAGTGTTATGAATTTGAGATTTGGAGGATCAAGCACTTATAACGTTATGCTTTATGGAAGCACCTTTTTGATATCTGGTGCTGTGATCGAGAAATTATTGAATAGAAAGATGTTAATCTATATTCTTTTAATAGGGATGATAATAACTGCAGTGCAATTCATGATTGATTTTCCTTATGGTGTATGGAGATACAGCAATTTTGGAATAG
>CAYHJT010000150.1:0-2714 GCA_964356985.1 Candidatus Woesearchaeota archaeon | reverse complement strand
ACCTTTTTCATTTAAAATACGATTAGTAAAATAAACACATTCATCCATTGATTTAGGTTCTTTCAGCGTCATTTTACTTCTTTGCTAAGCCGATATAAATATTATTTATTAACTTTGCTGATATTTACTTTTGAAGCATTAATATTTATAAAGATTAATAAAGAAAGGTTATTTGATAGTCCCGTCGTCTAGTGGTCAAGGATGCGGCCCTCTGGAGGCTGCGACGGAGGTTCAAATCCTCCCGGGACTAAGTGCTCCCGTCGTCTAGCCCGGTCAAGGATGCGGGCTTCTCGAGCCTGTGAAATTTCAGGAAACACGAGTTCAAATCTCGTCGGGAGCATTAATTCTTATCTCCGAATATTGTGTATTTTCGAATTAGATAATCGAAAATTCCCGTAGTTGCTAAAATAGTGGTGGTTGCAATGAATATTCCTAAATTATAGAAGATCATTTTTTACATTGTAGATATTACTATCAGAAGAACTATTAATATAATATGTTACTGAAATACTAGTACTTCCAATAAAACCTATAATCCATCTCTTAGTCGTCTGTTTCTTCCATTTCTAAATATTTTTAATGTTTCATCTTTAGGTTCATTTTTAGCTATTGCTTCTAAATCGTCAATATAAATAATCTAAGAGAATAAATTTATATAGATTTTGGGTAATTACTTCTTAAGTATATTGGTAAGTAATTATAAGTAAACAAAAAGATGATTATAAAATAGTAGTAAAGAAATTAATAGAATAAAAAGATTAAAGTATTTTATATTATAAGTATAATGCGAGTGCTTCTCTTAATACTGGAATAGATATCTCATTGAGATGCGGATTTAAACTGTATGCACCTTCTCCACTTTTTGCATGCCTTATTATCACACCATTTTTAACTAGGTCTAATAAACAATCGTCAACTAATCTTATTTTATTTTCTGGAATCAGCGATCTTATATTACTCTTAATTGCATAGGGCGGTAAATAACTCTTACCTATAAATTTTCTTGCTGTTAATGGTTTAAATGATAATATGAGCGCGTGAACCATCTCTGGATCGTAACCAGATAACTGTAATCTTTCATTTACTTCTTGCAATTCGCTTCTTACTTCGGTTCTGCTTGCTATATCATTTTCTAATAACATCAAAGCTTCTAAAGAAGAAAATCTTTCTGGATTTTTAATAGGACTTATTTCTTCATATCTATCTGCTTCTCTTAATGATCTTATAACATCTTTTAATCTTACTAAATAAGATTCAAATTTCTGCCAATTACTTCCTGATAAACTAGGATTAATTTCAAATATTCTACGTGCAGAATTCTCGTCTCCAACAAGAGAAGCTAGTATACTGTATCTTATTTCGCCATTTACTGGTTTGTCTTCAGTTAACAATTCAGCAGGCTGTTCTTCTATTGGTTCTACTGGTTTTTCATAATGAGTTGTGAATGATATTGATATCTTTAATGCGTCTAAATCAGTTATAATCCTGGAATTTACCATATCTTCCAATTTTGAATTAACAGATTCTTGATGAAATGGAGATAAAATAACTGGTGGAATTATTCCTGTTCTTTCGTATTCTATTAATGCTTTCCAGATTGCTATTTTTATCGGATCTTTCTTTGTTTCATCAAGTTCATTACATATTCCTCCGAGTTCTTCAGTCAGTTTTACTGCTGCTTCTTTAAGCAATTTACCCCTATGCTCTTTATACAATGGTCTGAGTGAATCGTATTCTTCTCTAACTTCCTTGATTTTTGATCTATATTCAAATCTGCATGCATTAATTTTTAAATCTGTAAATCCAAGCATATTTCGTAAGATGAATTGCACTGTTCTTGCAGCTATTTGTGGTGTAAAATATCTTTTTTTATCTGATGGGCTTGTTATAATTCCTAATTCAAGTGGATGTATGCCTTTCTTTTGTAACTTTTCTTCTAATTTCTTATCGTGAAATTTTGAAAATTCTTCATTCTGATCTAAGAATGTTAGAAATTTTTCTGCAGTCTTATCTAATTCTACAACTTCCTCAGATGTAATTGATGATGATGATATTTCTTTACCTTTAAGAGAAAGGTATCTCTCTGTTAGACTATAGAATTCCTTTAATTTATTTTCTTCATCTTGAAATTCTTTTTCTAATCTGTCTGTTTCTTTTGCTAATGACTCTTTTCTATGCGATATTTCTTCTTTCTTTTCATTGAGCTGTCTTTTTATTTGATCTAGTCTTTCTTTTCTTGCTTCTTTAAGTAGAGAAATCCATTCCTGCTCTTCTATCGATATTTCTACATCATTGGACATATTAAATGTATTAAAATAATGGTTTTTAAATTTTACTATTTTAAAGTGGCTATAATTCTATCGTTTTTTAACTAAGTAAGAGCTTGCTACCTTTCTGATTAAAGAATCTGATATTTCATCTAAATGTGGATTTAAGCTGTAGGTTCCTTCGCCACCTTTTGAAAATCTCAGTACAGCACTTACTTTAACTAACCTATCTAAATAATCAAAGATAAGCCCTGTTTTATTTTGGGGGATACATGATCTTACATTACTAAAAATAGCGTAAGGGGGCATATAATTTTCACCTATAAACTTTTCCGAGTATGGTTTAAATGCCCTAAACAATGCGTGAATAATCTCTGCATCGTATCCTCTTTCAGCCAGTAATTTATCAATATTACCATTTCCATTATCATTCAATTTTGACCTGAA
>CAYHJT010000149.1:0-2737 GCA_964356985.1 Candidatus Woesearchaeota archaeon | reverse complement strand
CTCTTGGCATTTTAAAGAATTTATTAAACTAAATATAATCAAATTTAAAAATGTTCGTATAAGATGGATTACACGTACTTCTAGTTTATTTAATTAAATCTTTTAAGCAAAGATTAATAATTTCTGACACCCTGGAAGCAGTGTCATAAAGCAATTTCACAAGTAATTTATCCCTTTCATTAGGTATTTTATTCACTAGGAATAAAATCTCTCTCTTGGAAAGAACTGATTGGGCTAGCTTTTCTTCATCTGTTAAAGCGCTTATATTCCTTCTTTTGAAAACAACTATCTCTTTGACGAATTTATCTTCATAACCCAGGGATTTAAGGTATAACCACAGAGAATAAGTTGCTACGGGATAACTTCTCTCTTTAAGGTAGGATTCATATCTCTTTCTTAAGGCTTCCAAAGGCTCACTTTCTTTGGATTCTTCTATGAACTTAGCTAAAGTTAGTATTCCGTGCATGGTTCTTTCGCCTAGCTTTTTGCCATTCTTTTTAGTAAAGTTTTTTAAGAAGTTCTCAAATTTAGCGAACGAATCCTCTTTCATACCTCTTTTCTCCATTAAGTTATATACCTTCTATAATTCAATCCTGTATAAAAGGCTTTCTATTGGGGTTTTAGAGGCTTATGGATAAGTTTTAAGTGTAGAGAAATATTTATATACTGGAGTATATAGATTAAAGCATATGGCTGTTAAAATGGTTTTTGCACTGAACTCTGTGGAAAGAGCTAAGATTAAGTCTATATTAGCTAAGCAAGCTTTATCCCAAGCGGAGTTAGCTGATAGAATTGGTATGCATGGAGGTGAGTTAAGTAGACTTCTCAATGGTAGGAGGGGATTAAATGGCGTTATAGCGAGAAAGCTCTATGATGCTTTGGGAAAAGAAGATACATTGGGTTTCTTGATAGATGAGCATTTTAGAGGGGTACAATTACCACAGGAGCATTTATGGGATGAATTATATGAAACACACTCTTTTAACTTAATGACTGTTTACCATAGGGTGCCGGCAGACATAAAGGGACAGATAATAGGCGATCTGGAAAAACTAGTGGAAAAATATCAAAAACAGGGTGGCACATAATACACATTACCTGAACCAGATTTATAGGAAGCTTTATAAATACATACACATTAGTGTGTATTATGTTTACGGTAGAAGATGTTATAGAAATCAACAAAGAATTTGACAAAGGTAATTTAGTTAATCGAAGCAGCTTAGAATTTGCACTTTCATCAGCAAGTAAAACTAAAGATTGGATAACACAACTGGCTTACATTATTCGGTCAATAGTTATTGATCATACATTTGAAGAAGGCAATAAAAGAACAGCGGTTGCAGTAATGATCGCATATATTAAAGCTCATAAAAAAGGCTATGACGTCTACAAATTAGACCAAATAGTAATAAGAGTAATAAAAAAGAACATTACAGACATAGAAAAAATCAGGAGGTTAATCAAAGATGGCATCTGGTAAGGAATTGGTTAAATTAGCTAAAGAATCCATTAAGGAGCATCCCGAAGCTTTCGAAGCTTTAATGGAATTTGAAAGAACCGGAAAATTACCTAAACCAAACTATAAGGTACGGGCTAACTTTACTATAGATGCCAAGCTTTTAAGAAAATTTAGAGAGTATTGCAGACAAAAAGGAATGAAGATGAGCGCTATTTTAGGGAAGCATATTGAAGAAGAACTGAAAAATAATTAATACATTTGATCAAGTTTCTATGACTATTTTCTTACCTTGGGGGCTTAATCTTACTTCTTTACCTTCCTTAAGCTTAAGAAATTCTGCTATCTTTTTGGGGATTCTTACAGCCAAACTATTTCCACTTTTTGCTATTTTTGTTTTTGCTTCGATACCAAAAATACCTTTTTCTTTAGCTTTTTCTATTATTTTTTGAGTAGATTCTGAATCAAAAAATATTTCTCCACAAGATGTACATTTCTGGCCTTTATACTCACCCAAATATATGCCAAGTTGCTCCTCTTTAAATATTCCATCTTTAAGTTCTCCTTCGTTGCATGCTGGGCATTTCATTTTTAATTCCTCGGTTTAACAGTTATAATATAATATTTATCCTTTTCTAGTATTCGGTAAACAACCGCAAAGTATCTATATTCTGATACGATTTTTTCTTCATCTTGCATATGCTTTGTTCCGCTTTGGATAGCTTCTCTTACTTCTTGTTCTGATATGCCCCTAGTAATCATTTGTGTACGAGCATGTTTGCTGTAGATTGCAATCACTAGTTATCACCTGTATATACAAGTAATTACATACACTATATAAATTTTCCGGTGGTGCGTGTAATATTTGTTATGTGAACCTTTTGGATATCGGTTAAATGGTTTAAAATAGGTTTATATGGGTTATAGATCTATTGTATGGCAATAGGAATTTATTTACAAACCAAAAGACTTATATATGTTTTAATATATATATTTTAAATCACATTATAATTAAAATGAAACCTATGAAAGTTTATATAAGAGAAGTTGAAAGGGACAGCAAATATGAAGGATATCTTGATGTCAGATTGGGGGACAAAACTCAACGTGTTAAGTTTGTATTTAGTCCCTCGATTCCTCCAGGGTTAGATCAAATTATAGAAGAGGCGAGGACACGAGGAGCAATTTACGAAGATCCAAGAGCATTAAGAGCACTCTCTGAAGATCTAAAAGCATTAGTAGATAAGCATACTCTTCTAACTTTTATGGAAGAGAATG
>CAYHJT010000148.1:0-2750 GCA_964356985.1 Candidatus Woesearchaeota archaeon | reverse complement strand
AATTACTTAAATTCAACTTTTTTTCCGTCTCTATGGATATGATAAAAGTTATTCTTCTTTTTATCGATAACTATTTCTTTAGGAAGTTTCTTGTCTTCTTTCTTGTCTTCATAATTGGCCATCAATTCTCCTTTTTTTATTCTAGGCTTGAGTTCTTTGTTAAGATACGCCATAAGTTTTTTACGTTCATCTTTCCTCCAGATAGGCATATCCTCAGCGTTCCAATACATCATCTGTATATATATTCTCAAAACAGCAGGAAAATGTCCTCGTTCGACATTCGCTTGAATCTTTTCCCAGAGATGTTCAAAAAAGCATTTACGAATATTATCAAATACTCCCCGTCGTCATGAATGGGTAAAACTTCGTCTGTCGCAGATAACGCCCAATCCCGTTCAAGCTCACTCTCAGTTTGCGAAAGATTTTCAAGAAACCTAGCTAGAGTTTCTGCATAAGTTGCGGTCAGGCTTTGTTGGAAACGATTTTCTCTCTTTGCTTCCTGTTCAGAAATACTGATAGTATTTTCCTCAATGTATTTTTTATAAGCAATGGGGAAATCTCTCCCAAAGAAATTTACGACATCCATTAGTGTTGCATTATATCCACTCTCTTGCTTTGTAACTGTTGAAATAACATACCCGGCATAATTTCCTAATTTATAAAAAATAGATAATGCAATTTTGCGTGAGACGGCTTCATTCTGAAATTTATTCACTTCTATAGCTTTTTCAAGAGCCTGCAAATATACTTGTATATATTGTGGGTTTAATCGAACTTCTCTTGCAACACCGTACTCATCCCATATACTTAAAATGGAGAACTCTTCAATAAAATAGGTTTCACCGAATAAAATATCATATATTGGGGCATAAAGTGTTATTCCTTCATAGTCGAGTTGTTTATAAAGATAAGAGTTTGGATTTTCGAAAAGGCATCTTACGAGTTTCTTAAAACCCATTCCAATCTCACTTTGAGACAACCTTTTGTCTTTGACTTGTTTCAAGAGAACAAATAAAAAATCTATTCTGTATGTTACAATGTAATCAGCAACTGTTTTTTCGCTAAGAAGTAATTCTAATAAATTCCGTGTGTAAAGCGCATGTTCATTATTCTTATTATTATTTAGAGCATCATCTTCGAATTGTCTTTCATCGATCGTTTTTATAGCATCTGTGATAGCATCAAGATTCTCCTTGATAATAGTTATTGAACTTTCTAGATCTTCCTGGTATCCCGTCGACGAGCTTTGTAAGAGTACATGATAAAACCTTTCAGCTCTAGATGAATTAAACAACCCTTTTCTTCGATTGGCAATCATCAAAAGAGATATTGGTGCGGATACTAAAAATAAAAATCCTAAGTGCTCCCAAAAGATGGGATAAATGAACGGTTGTTTTATATCAGATATGTTTGGGATTAAAGAAGCTAAAAAAATGAAAAAAAGTCCTATTCCACTAAGAATCCAGACCAATCGGCTAAAATACCACTCTTTTACTCTTAAGGAAATACGCCAACTTGGGCTTCTAAGTTGATAAACAGCAAAAATTATTCCGAATGCCGCTACTGCTTCTCCAAGAGAGAAATTTATAAGAGCAGATCATATGTCGTAAGCGCAAGTTTTATCTCCAAAACCATAAGTGCATAAAAATATAGAAAAAAGAGAAGTTATCATTCTATTACCATATTCAATTCCAAAAATTCCGATTAGAAGGAACAAAAGAAGAAAAATGAAATGCTTCTGTGATAGCCTTGTGGTTGCTATACGTACATATAAATACCTGAGTTTACTAAAAAACCATGAAATTGCTGATTCTATGCGAAAATTGCAAAAAATAATTCCTAAAAAATAACCTGTTAATAAAAGTGATAGTGTGTACAAAAAAAGCCCATCCATAACTCTGGGCAGTTAACTTAATTTTACCATCTTTGAAGTTAGGAAGCTTTAAGTAGATTTCTTATTCTTCTTTCAATTTCTTCTCTTTTAATCGCTTCAGCTCTAGCTTCCCTCTGAATTGCTTTAAGCGCATCTCCTTTAGTTTGAGAGGCATCAAGTTTCATGCTTTGTATCCTACAATATCCTCTATATAATGAGAGATTGTATTTTTCCCAATCATCTTGAATCTGTTCAAGAATCTTGTTGTCAAATTTATATCGCTCTTTACATCTCTGATAGTTATCAACATAATCTCTAAGGCTTTTTAACTCATTAGACCAATTTTTTAAATCTTGTTTATATATTGCAATATCTTCTTTAGAATTTGACTCCTTTAAATCAGACTTCACTTGCTTTATATACTCTTCTAATTCTTTCTCCGTGACTTGATACCATAATTTATTAATATCATCTGGGTTCTGAAAAGGACCATATAATCCATCATCCATACTAAGCAAATTTTATACTTTGTTGGTCAAATGGGCAAGCTCTGCTCAAATGTGATACATTTTAATCAGTGGATCTTTATTGGTTTGTCATTATCTCTAATCTCTTTGTGAACTTATCAGCTGGATGGTTTGCAGCTGCTTTAATTATTCCTGCAACTTCAAAAAAGAAACTTAAATTAAATTTCTGGTTGTTTACGACTGATCTTTTATTTGGTATAATATGTATAGTAATTGCATTCTACTTAGGTAAATTAGGAGGAATATGAAAAATAAATTAGATCTATTTGATATAAATGTAAAAGTAGCTATCGCCTTTGGGTTAGCAGTAATTTCACTTCTTTTGGCTTTCTCTATTCTTTCAAAATAAA
>CAYHJT010000147.1:0-2751 GCA_964356985.1 Candidatus Woesearchaeota archaeon | reverse complement strand
CGAACCTATAATCAAAGCATCTATCGGCGTGGAATCTATGAATGAAGAAGATTTAGCAGAAAATGCATTTTCAGCATTTAATTCTGTTATTCAAGCATTACCTCAAGAAATGGCAAATTTAAAATCAGTTATGATCAAAACAACCATGGGATTTCCAATTGTTGTAACAGAACAAGGTCCAGTTATTAGAAAGAAAGAAGTCATTGTTAAGGAGCCTAAGATTAAAAAATCAAAAACAGAATCAAAAGATGACGATAAAGAAGCAGCTCCAAAAAAAGCTAAGAAGGTTACTAAAAAATGAAACCTAAAGCATTCGTAGCAGAATATAAGAAAGAAGAAGTCAAAAAGATTAAATCTTTGTTAAAGAAATATCCTTGCTTTGGTGTGATAGACTTAACGTCATTACCTAGCGCTACATTACAATCAGTACGTCATAAAATCAAAAATAAAGATGTATTAATAATAACCACAAAAAAGAGCTTAATCAAGATAGCAATAGAGGACTTAAAATCTGAAATCAAAAATATTGATCATTTATTGCCGGCTATAGAGAAAGCAATTCCCGCGTTAATATTTACAACAATGAACCCATTCAAGTTGGCTTCATTAGTAAATAAAAATAAGACTAGCGCAGCAGCAAAACCAGGTCAAATATCTCCAAAAGATATTGTAATACCTGCTGGTCCAACAAAATTCCCACCAGGTCCAGTAATTGGAGAGCTTGGAGCAGTCGGCATTAAAACAATAATTCAAGAAGGAAAAATCACAATCAAAGATGACATTGACTTTGTAAAAGAAGGTGAAGTCATAGATAAGAAAAAATCTGAAGTATTGACAAAATTAGGCATTAAACCAATGGAGATTGGAATGCATATTTCAGCATTATATGAAAATGGTATTGTTTATGAAAACAAGATTTTATCAATATCAGAAGATACCTATATACATATGATAAAAGAAGCCTACAACAATTCATTGAACTTAGCAGTATTTAGTGGTTACATGACTGCTGAAACCGTAAAAATCATGATAAGTAAGGCATATTTACAAACAAAAAGCATCGCATCAAAGACAGACTTGGAATTTAATGAAGAACGCGTAAAACCCGATAAAGGTTACGTTGGTTTTGATGAAGAATCTGTAAACAAAGCGTCTTCATTATTAAAAGAATTGCAAGATAAAAAGATGCGTGAGCATAGGACTTAGGAGGTAACAATGGAATATATCTATGCTGCCTTGTTGATACACAAACTAGGACATAAAGTAACTGAAGAGCACATGAAGAAAGTGCTTGAATCTGCCGGAGCTAAGGTAGACGAAGCAAAAATCAAATCAGTTGTCGCAGCCCTAGAATCAGTTGATATCGAAGCAGCAATTAAGGAAGCAGCAATCGCCCCAGTAGCAGCTATGCATGCAAAGGACGAGAAGAAAGAAGATAAGAAGAAAGAAGAAAAAGTTGACGAATCAGCAGCTGCAGCCGGACTTGGCGCACTATTTGGTTAAATATATTTCTTTTTTACTTTTTTAATATACTTCGATATAATTGAAAATCTTAAGTTTTATATATTATTAATAGTTTAAACATAATATGAATATTAAAAATATTTTAAAATTAGAATTTAGAGAGGCTATGGTTCTATTGATAATCTTTTTACTATTGAGTATTGTATTGGCTCAGCCTAGCTTGCCACACCAATTATATGGTACTGTTGCTTGTGAAAATGGTCTATCTGTACCTAATGGACTAATCATAGACTTAAAAGATAATGCTACTATTATAAGATCTACATCATCAAAAAATGGATTATATGGTTATGACCCCGTATTATTAGTATGGGACTTATCAAATAATCAATTTATTGACATTTATGCAGACAATCAATTAATCTCACAAATAAATTATTTGCCTGGCGAATTATCTAATATAAATTTAGTAATGCCTAATAATTATTGTACTACTATAAATCCTATGCCTCCTAGCTCCGGCGCCGGAGCTAAAGGATCTGGTTCAGGGAGTGGTTCTAGTAACGGACTATCAAACATAGCAAATTCTATTCAAGATTCATTGAATAAAATAAAGAATAATGGAAATAATTCCACAAATAACAATAGTAATTTAAATCCTCCAGTAAATATATTGTCATCTTTATCTCCAGCAAATATGGATCGTTATGTAGCTTTGAACATTTCTTTATTTACATTAATAATAATGGCATTAATTACATTTATTACTTTTAGAAAAATAAGACATAAAGAAGAATCAAAAAGTATATAAGTAAAAAAAATATATTTTTCTTCATGCATAGTAAAAAAGAGGAAGATAAATATATTAATTTAGTTTTTGTTCTATTATTAGTAATATTAGTTTTCTCATTTTTTGCTATTAATTTAAGAATATCCCTTCTAAAATCTCCTCCTTCATTTAATGAATTTTATGGATCTATAAAATGTAGCAATGCAGTTTCTTTAGATACTAAATTATTAAACATTACTGTTTATGGTACATCAAGTAATATTTCTAGCACTTCAATTATATCAAATAGTTATTATAGTATTTCTGCACAAGGTTTTGATGCAAATAGCATTGTAATCTTCAGAATAAATGGCATACAAGTTTCAAACACAAATTATATTCCATTTAGTTTTGATGAGAGAAATATCACTGTTTCAGATGCTACTCTTTGCCCAAGTACTCCCGGTACCGGTGGCGGAGGGGGGGGGGTGGTCGGTGGCGGAGGCGGTGGAGGTGGC
>CAYHJT010000146.1:0-2755 GCA_964356985.1 Candidatus Woesearchaeota archaeon | reverse complement strand
CTTGCCATTGTAATCTATTATTCTTGAATTTGCAATGGCAGGGTGTCTAATATATTTTCCAATATATTTTATTAATCCCTTTCCATAATGAAGTCTTTCAGGTTTAATGTAAGCAGCAAATCCATTAGGATATTTTCTAAAGCATAAATCAATAATTGATTGAGGAATAAACTCTCTTAATGCATTCAGAATATTATACTGCCATTTTTTATGAAAAGTATTATAATCAATATAATTTCCTAATTTCACAAACTTATTTCGTGGATTATATCCTCCTTCTGTAACCAAAGCATGAATATGAGGTTTGAATACAATATCTCTTCCAAATGGATGAAGAACAATAATGATTCCAGGAACAACCTCTTGTTTTAATGCAAATGAAAACATTTCCTTTATTGTTGCTGCTGCAACATCCATTAAAACTTTTTGTAATTCTCTTTTTTCTTTGAAATAACTCCAAAGAATTTCTGGCATGCTAAATGTCAAATGCCTATAAGTCAAATTCTTGACTATCTTCTTTGTAAGTCTATCAGCCCATTTATCAGTATGCCTCTTGCCACAGCAAGAGCATATTCTTGAATTGCATCCAAATGGAACAACCAATTCTTTTCCACAATTGTTGCAATGAAAGACAAAACATCCTCTTTCCATACCTTTGCAAGAAAGCATTTTCTCAACCTCTTTTAACTCTACATCCCTTACTCTACTAATTTTTAGATGCTCTTCCCAATTTTCCTGAAAGATAATTTTTACAGAATACAAAGGTTTATTTTTATCATGTTCCATAAAAGTATATGGACAATGATAATTATCAAAATATCCATTTAATTGCAAGGGAAATATTTGATGAAATATGGAAGCAAAACAAAGATGTATTTGAAACCATGGATAGAAGAGAAATGGCTGAAGAAATCTTCAGCCTATTAATAGAAGAATTAATGGATAAAATTGAGGATGAATTTCTATAGATTATATACTAAAATTTAATATTTGTTGCAGTGATGGAATTAATAGGGTTTGTCAATCTAAGATAGTTAGGAGTTATTGCTAAAGGAGTTTAAATAAAATGCATGTAGCTTTATATGTTTGTAATAGCACTAACTTAGAAAGACAAAATCCTGCAACACAGCTTCAACCACTTGTAGAGAAATGCAATAGAGAAGGGTGGACTTATGAAGTGTTTCAGGAGTTTGCTTCTGGTAGTTTAGAAAGAAGAACAGAGTTAGATAAGCTACTTAAAAAGATAAGAGAAGGAAACACAATAAATGCTGTGATGGTTTGGCGGCTTGACAGGCTTGGTCGAAGTTTAAAACACCTCTTAGATATTATTAGTGAACTGAAAAATAAAGGAGTTAAGTTTATCTCACTTACAGAAGGATTTGATACAACAACACCACAAGGTGAGCTTTTCTTTTCTATTGCTGGTGCATTTGCACAGTTTGAAAGAAGGCTTATACAGGAAAGAGTGAATGCTGGACTTTCAAGGGCTAGGAGTGAGAATAAACATCTTGGCAGACCAAAAGGAAGTAAAGACAAAAAGAGAAGAAGGCACTCGGGTTACTTGTTAAGATGGCAAAGAGATAAGTAACCAAAAGGAAAGGTTTAAATAATTAATTACTAATATAAGTAATATGTTACTTAATAACAAAGAGTTAAAAATATTAGCAGAATTTACATCAGATTACAATAGTAAATACTATGGCAGTGCAATTGCTTCTAAGTTAAATATGAACCAAAAAACAGTTTCTAATGTTTTAAATAAATTAGAGAAACAACACATAATAAAATATAAGGAAGAAGGAAGAAACAAATATTATTTTTTAAACAAATTAAACCCTTCAACAAAAGAAATGATAAAATTAGTTGAAGTTAACAAGAGAATTGTTCTATTTGAAAAATATAAAAAACTTAGTTCTCTATTTTCAGAAATTGAAAAGAGGGCAAAGGGGATAACTATTATCTTTGGGAGCTATGCTAATTTTACAAAGAACGAGAAATCAGACTTAGATGTCTTTGTTATAGGAAGTGTTGCAGATATAAGTGATTTGGAAACACTTTACAATATTAAAATAAATATAGTAAAATCAACAATAGATAAATTTAAATCAAACAATTTATTCTTAAAAGAGATAATAAATAATCATATACTATTAAAAGGAGTTGAAGAGTTCATTGAGTTAATATGGTAAGTTTAAAGTGGTGTTGCAGACAGAAAGACGGAATTAAACTAATTGAGCCAAGTGATAACCTTTCTCTTTCTTATATGAAAATGGCTGATGATGCTTTGGGAACAATGAACAGAGAACGGAAGTATAATCTAACTTTTGCAATATCTGCTTGTTATTATTCAATGTATTACTCACTTTATTCTGTGCTGATGAGACTAGGAGTTAAGTGTGAGATTCATTCTTGTACATTAGAGTTTATGAAAGTGCTGTTAGCAGAGTTTTACACTAAAGAAGACTTCAAACTCATCTCAAAAGCATTTGACTTAAGAAACATTGCACAATACTATGTGGATAAAGTGATTGATACCCAAGAGTCAGATATGATTATAAATAAAGCACCTTTGTTTGTCAATACTTCAAAAGAGGTTCTATCAAGGATGAATGAAAGGGATGTTAAGAAGATAAGAGATTCTTTAAAGAATGTTTCTGACTAATTGGTCACCTCCTGCGGAGTTGCCTTGGTTTGCTACGCGTGCGTACCAAGTTGTGTTATAATTCTTCTTAAAAAAGTAATAAGTCATTAATAA
>CAYHJT010000145.1:0-2768 GCA_964356985.1 Candidatus Woesearchaeota archaeon | reverse complement strand
AACTATTGACTCTAGGACTGCTAATTTCCTATTACTTATTACTTCTAATGGGATACCTAGGTGGTCTTTATTTTGTAGTTGCTTCATTTTTTCACCACCATCTTTCTTTTAATAGTTGCTTTTACTATGCTCAATGCCCCGTATATGGAGATTGTTAGCACAAATACGATAGATACAGAAGCAGTTATAATTAAGAACGATTGGAACTCGAATAATACATATGAGAGTATTACTAAAAATAAAACAATCTCTATTATAGCTAAGAAGAGTTTAAAATGTTTTTTAACTAATCTGTATATTGCATAAATGAAAGTTGCTAAAACTAGCATTAATAATAAAACTGAAATTAATATCGAAAGTAAGATTTTATTTGGAATCTTTTCTTTTTGATATGTTATTGCAAACGTAGATAATTCACGTATGGTTGCTTCATAAAGAACTTTTTCTTCTTGTGTTTCTTTTGTTTTTATTGGTAATCTCTTCCAATAATTGTTTTCTTTCATCAATAAAGATATATTTACTAGTTTTTGTGGAGCACTGAAAGTTAAATTTATCTGCGTAAAATTTTGCGTGGTATTGATTTCAAAGTATTTATAGACATGGTGAGGAAGTTTTTGATTTATTTTGGAGTCATCAATGACTACTATTGATGGTTTTTTGATTTGATCTTTTGAATAAATTGCAAGAGACTCGATGAATTTCTCTTGTGTTTGCGTTGAAATTGATTGTATTTTAATTTCCTGCTTTAATTTGTCTTGTATAATCAAAGAAACAAGCGGGATAATTGATAATAGAACAATGAATAATAATATTAATGCTTTAGATTTAATGCTTGTTGGTTTGGTTTCTATTCTCTTTGGCTTATATATAATTATATTAGTTTCTTTTGGAGCTTCTTTTTTCTGTATCTTGTTATGCTGTTTTCTTGATTCGCTTGCCAGCAAGAAAAGAGCTGCGAGTACAATTGCAAGAACTAAGAAAAGTATTAAATATTCCTGGTAATTTGTAATTTCTGATGGTTTTTCTAAATTTGATTCTATAATGTTGAATGATTCTGTTTTTGTAAGTTTTATGCCTTCATAATATATTTCCACATCGAGTGAATATGTCCCTTGGGCATTTTCAGGAATTGTGAAATTAATTGGAATTGAAAGAGAATCTTGTATTGTAGCTTCATTCTTTATTTGATGGATTATTTTGCTATTTGCATCTTTTATCTTCGAAATTATTGTTAGTTCTATTGGATTTATAGTTGCCTTGCTTCTTATATCTAAATTGGCTTCTAAAAGTTCTCTTTGTATAAATTCCTTTTTATGGAGGTTTAGGTTTATGTCGAATATATTTTCTTTTGAAAGAATTTCTATAATAACCTTAACTGTTTCTCTCTTAGTTTCACTTCTGAAGATTATTTCCCCAATATGCGTTCCTGGCTGTAAAGATTTTGGAGGAGTTACTAATAAATTTAATTTTGTTTCTGAACTTGAAGGGAGATCTATTTTGCTAGGTATTGAAAGTAATTCTCCTAAATTATGAGAAATTGTTATTTCTGATTTAAAATTTCCTGTTTGAATTAATTTTATTGTTCTTTGTGAAGTAATTCCTGCGATTACTTGGATATTTAAAATTTTTGGCGTTACAAAGAAACCAGATGTTTTTCCAGTATCTTGAGTAACATCCCCTCCCGGACCTGGTCTAAATAAAGTAAAAATCAAGTCTTTGTTATCACTTATATTGTGAGTTTGTGTTTCTGGGCCTAAACCATCCTTTGATGCAGTTATTACATACTTTGTTTGGAAAACTTTTGTTACTGTAGTTGATGTATTTGTTACCCTGTATTCAGTTATGTTTTGCCTATCTGTATGCCCAGAAGAATTTGTAAGCGTGCTTTGTGTCGTGTCCAGTGTAACATTTTTGAATGTTAAATTTGCCAAATCTACAGGATTACCAAATGAGTCTTGGACGAATACATTTGCATACCATTGTTTATAAAGAGTGGCTCTGGATTGGACACTATGGGTTGAGTTATTTGTATTTAATAACGTTAAATTCTGATTTGATTCTAAAACAACAGCTGCTCCACTTGAACCTGAAATATTGGAGTCTGTAGCTTTGACATTATTACATAAGACACAGTAAATATTGTAGTCTGTTGCAGTTCCTCCGCCATTATTCCCAATCAATTTTGATCCAACTAAAGAGATATTAGAAGATGAAATTTCTACGTCTGTATCTCTTCCCTTGTATACTGTATTATTTTCAAATGTTAAATTTGTTGTGTTTATTGCTAAACCTCTTTGTAAATTGACAGCTGTTGATCCTGTATAACTAATGTGCGAATTCTTTAATATTAGATTAGAACTTGGAAAGGCAATGAAATCATATCTATTAGTTGTTGCTGTTGTAATATTAGAGTAATTTACTGATAAAGTTCCGCCCCAAACATATAAGTTATACACTCCATCACTATTTGTGTTATTCATTTCTAGAGTGCAATTTTCTAAAAACAATTTACCAGTTGTAACATTTATATTGGCACTGCTTAGATATCTACAAGTTCTTGAAGAATCACTCAAATTATTGAAAACAGAGATATCGTTAACTCTTGTAAATATGTCGTATGGTGCTTCTGTGTTTGTAACAACTATCGTGCTAAATATTTCTAATGTTAACCCCAAATTAGTATCACTTGTGATATTTAAACTTGTGCTGTTTGCTCTTTGGTAACCGGCTTTACTGTGGTTGATAGTATAGTTGTTCCATAAAGTTTT
>CAYHJT010000144.1:0-2779 GCA_964356985.1 Candidatus Woesearchaeota archaeon | reverse complement strand
GAAACTATTGTCCCCAGAAATTTGGATACTTTAAGATTAAAATGACTCTCAATCAGCAAAATCTTTTTAAACTCTAAAAATTCACAACTTCCATGCAAGCACAAATTAAAAATAAAGGAATAAGAGCAGAAGCAGTAATTACTAAGCTTTATGTCCCTCATTTAGATTCAGAAATAACATTCATCCATCCTGCAAAAGAGCCAGATACTTATGTAAATTTAGCAGAACAGCTAAAAAAAGACAATTTATCCCAGCCAACAATGTCTCATAACACTTCTTTAATTCATGCAGCCTGGCAGAATCCAAAAGAAAAATATTCAAAAGAAATAATCAATATTCTAAGAGATAATTGGCTACGGTGCTTTAATGGAATTTTATACGAGCCAAATGAGGGTGCTTATATCCAAGATACTCCAGAAATAAGAAACAATAGATTAATAATGAATAAATTAGATTTAATTAAGAGATTGGAATCAAATGATTCTTCAGTTAGATTTGTTCCATTTGGATATAAGATAGGAGAGCTTTCTTCCTATAAAGATTTAGAAAATCACCCTCTTGTTATAGGATTAGCAGGGGAAGAAGGCGCTCAAAAACTCGCAGAAGCCTCCACTAATTTCAAATATAGGCCTTATGTTTGGGGCTTTGATTCTGTTGATGAACCCTTAATAAGGGTCGCCTCTTTGGGCGGCGTGTTGGGTGTCTATGGCAACGGCTGGGTCGGCGACCTCGACTATGCTTTTGGGGTATTCAATGAAACTGGCGAAGCCAGTTCGCAAAAATTTTAGAATTCTTAGATAATCACAAAGAGACAAACAATTAAAAACTCATTTTCATATTAATTAAAATGAAGCACGCATTTAAAATCGTAGCCATTCTTTTAGGCATGTTTTTTATTACACAATTATTTGGGATACTTGTCATAAAACAATATTCTCCTGAAATAAAACAGGTTGAAAATGATGAAGGCAATCCAATTAATGTAACAACTTATAATCTGCCATATGGCATGGATCCGCCAGAAGGCATAAGCCCTGCAAGCACGCTGATTTCTATTGTTTTTGCAATAGCAATAGCAGTCGTATTCATCTTAATATTAATGCGGTATAAGGCCGAATTTTTCTTGAGAGCATGGTTCTTTATAGTTGTATCTTTGGCTTTAGGAATATCAATAAATGCATTTATTTTTAATATCAAATATTCCTCATTAATCGCACTTGCATTAGGAGCGATATTAGCTGCAATTAAGCTCTTCAAAAGAAATATTATTGTCCATAATATCACAGAATTAATGGTATATCCCGGAATAGGATCATTATTTGTTCCATTGCTCAATATATGGACAGTTGTTCTGCTTTTAGTTCTAATCTCAATATATGACATTTATGCTGTCTGGCACGCTGGCTTTATGCAGAAAATGGCAGAATATCAAATTAAAAAACTAAGATTCTTTACAGGCTTTTTTATCCCATATGCAGGAAAAAAAGAAAAGAGGCTTATAGCCTTAGCTAAAAATTCAAAGAACTCTGATAAAACACAGAAAATTAAAGTCAGCGTTGCAATACTTGGCGGGGGAGATGTTGTCTTTCCAATAATTCTTGCAGGCGTTGTTTTAAATTATCTTGGAATTATACAAGCAATAATAATCTCAATAGGCGCAACAATTGCTCTCGCCTTTTTGTTTGCAATATCAAAGAAAGGCCAGTTCTATCCTGCCATGCCTTTCATATCTGCAGGATGCTTAATTGCTTTGGGTGTAGCTTATCTAATCTAATCTATATTAAGCTTATCACTCAATTATTTTTCTCAGGAATAATAATCTCTCTTCCCATTCTGATTAAAGACATTACATAACTCTCTCTTATCTCTGAAACTGCCACTATACCAGAGCGAGGTATAAATAGAGGTTTATCAACAAGAGTTAAAATGCTGGTTCTTTTCTCATCCCTTCCAGTAGGATAAGAATCGCTATTAAGATGCGGATTTAACACAGCGTAATCATGATTATTTGTTCCAATATAAACTCCACAAAAATTCATATTTGGTACATTAATTTTAATGTATTTTCCAATAAGTTCATTATACGGGTCTTCACTTTTGCTTAGTAATCCAAACATTGTTTTATTAGTCTCCATAACTTTCTTCTTCAAGCAGCATATTTAAGTCTTCCTATTTTGTTGCAACTCTATAATGAATAAAATAGTAAGATTTAAATACCCTATCTATGTTACCCCTTTATGATAATGAAGCAAGATTTGATAAAGAGAATAAGAGATTATTTTGGCTTAAATGTATATGAAGCAAAAGTCTGGATGGCTTTGCTTTCAAAAGGCATTGCATCTGCAGGAGAAGTTGCAGAGCTTTCTAGTGTTCCAAGATCAAGAACCTATGATGTTTTAGAATCTTTGGAAAAGAGAGGCTTTGCAATAACAAAGATAGGAAAGCCAGTAAAATACATAGCTGTAAAGCCAACAGAAGTTATAGAAAAGCTAAAATCAAACACATTAAGAGAGGCACAGGAAAGAGTAACTTCTCTGTCAAATTTAAAGAATACGCAGGAATATACTGATTTAGAGCAATTGCATAATTCTGGAATCTCTCCAATAAAAGCTTACGAAATAACTGGCTCTATAAAAGGCAGGGCAAACATTTTATCAAGATTAAGAGAAGTTCTGGGTAATGCAAAGAAAGAAATATTTATCTGCACATCTGATATTGATTTTGAAGATAAAAGCCGTATATTAGTTCCTGTTTTAGAAAAAGCCCAAAAGAAAGATAT
>CAYHJT010000143.1:0-2793 GCA_964356985.1 Candidatus Woesearchaeota archaeon | reverse complement strand
AAGAAGGCAATGAAAGTATTAGTTTGATTAATTACAGCCTAAAATCTAAAGCTCCTTATTATTATGATTAATTATTTCTTCAGAAACATTTTTATATCAGTGAACTTTTATTTATTGTATGGAAAAAGAGGATCAAATTATTAATCAGTTAGTTGACAACAGCGCTTCTTTGCAAAGAGTTTCTCTTAGTTTAATAGAGAGAATGTCTGAATTAACCAAGCGCATAGATAAATTAGTTTATTTATTCGAAGAAGCTTCTAAACATATAGATGATGTTCAAAATCAAGAAGATAGAGTAAAATCTTTGACAGAAAAGTTAGAATTATTATTGGATCAAAACAAAGAAATTGCTCGTGGTTTGGTGTTATTGGACAAGTATGTTCGTGGAAAATCAGAATTCGAAAACCTAGGCCCAAAACCTAGAAGCATGTAATATGTATGAAGAACCTTTTTTTCTTTATGATGAGCTCGCAGAAGAGCGAACTAAATTAATAAAAGAATTAATTACAGAATTAAATAAAAAGCCATTTAAGGATTATAAAAAAGGAAAATTTCTATTAAATTATGTTAAAGCATTGACAATAGTGGCTAAAATAGAAAATAGTCCTAATTATGTTCATAAACCACTACAAAGATCGTTGCAATCACCACAATCACAGATACCTAGAAATACAATTCCTCAAAATCAAAATACTCAAAATCAATTACCTAAGCCCAGAATTATTCCAAATATACAAATATTTCGACAGCAAAATAATTTTCCTAAGCAAAATGTGAATATTGCTCCGATAATATACAAACCAAATTTGAGTCCTAAAATAACCGAAGATCCATTACAAAATATCAATATTTCAAAGAAGATAAATTCCCCAATAAGAAATTCTACTAGATACCTAATACAGGAGCCTAATTTTGACTTGATAAAATCAAATTTTATTTTAAAAGTGGAGCAAAATTCCTTAGATGAAATAAACAATAAGGTTCTTCAGATTATTGAGTCTAGTATTGATTCTAAAGACAAAATAAAAAATTTTGATTCTGTCTATCAAAAAACAATGAAAAATTACAATATAAAAGAAAAGCAAACAAAAAAATCTTTGATAAAGCAAGAATTAATGAATAGTCTTAATGGTCTAGGTAAGATAAAACCATTAATAGATGATACAAATGTAAAATCGATATTTTGCCAAGGTCCAAATATTCCCGTGATAGTTAGTTATTCAGATAAGGGATTTATAAAAACCGATTTAGCATTTATGGAGAGTTCAGAATTAAATAAAATTGTAGTAAATATAGCCTCTATGGCATCTATAACATTAACAGAATCAAACCCAATAGCCGAGGGTTTATTGCCTAATGGTTTAAAATTCCGAGTTGCTCTTGGGACTCATACAAATAATCCAAAATTTTCATTAGTTAAGTAATTTTTAACATGTTATAAGTTTTAAAGGTTTATTTTATCAATATATTGTAAATTTTATTTTTCTTAATATGTTGTAATAAATTAATATTAAAAGTTAAAACATATTGCAAATAATCTAATAAAGCTTATATATTTGAAGACGATATAAAATATATGCTAAGCGAGTTTTTGAAGAGATTATTGTTCGCGCGTCAATTCTTCATAATAAATGGAAAAGTCGAGGTTCTAGGGATAAAGCAAATCATGCTACCGACAGAATTAATCTATGAGCTAGATTCAATAGATCCTAAAAAAAGTCATGATATAGTAAAAAGAATCGCAAATGATAATATGAAACTTTTTGCAAAGAAATTAGGAGCATCTGGCGAGGGAATTTTAAAAGAAGTTCAGGATGTCTATGAAACTTTCGGCTTAGGATCAATGCAAATCTCAGATATAGATGAATCAAAAAAGCGCGCGATAATAAGAATAAGAGAAAGCCCGATAGCAATTTCTTATGTCAACAAAAATAAGAAAAGATCTACTAAACCAACATGCGGTTTTATTTCCGCATTCTTATCTGGAACATTTAGTTTCTTGTTTAATAAAGATGTAGAAGCTATTGAAAAAATATGTTTAGCTGAAGGAAAAGATTATTGTGAATTTATAATTCAACCACAAAGTAAAAAGGTTTAAATATTAGAGAGGCTTTTCAAATAAAATGAAAAAAGTGGTGAGCAATTCTAGAAATAAAGAACATATTTTTATAGGCACGGGGATTAGCAAAAATGATGATCCTGCAAAAGCGGGAATTGAAGCTGTTTCTATGGCCATAAAAAAAATGGGGGATAAAGTTCCGGATTTTGCGATAGTTTTTTGTTCAGCAGCTAAATACGGAACAAAAGAAAAAATGTCTGTAATAGCTAAATCAATAGATTCATGCTTAAAAAGAATAAATCCAAAAATTAGATGGGTCGGTTGCACTTCAAAAAGAGAAATTTCAAATTACGGCTACACAGAGAATAGCATAGTAGCTATGACCATAAAAACGGAATATGTTCACTTCGGTGTCGGCGTCGGTAACAAGGTGTTAAAGCTTCCTGAAAAGGCAGGAAAAGAGGCTGCATGGCAAGCGATAAATGATGTAAAAAGAGACACTTACTTAGATCCATATTTGCATTTTTCTACAATAAAAACAAAACAAACTTATCAAATTTTAAGGACACAGCCATATTTCTTTATGACTTTGTTTCCAGGTTGCACTAAAGGATATTTCCCTAGGGATAATTTAGTAATCAAGGGAATAACTTCTGTGACAGGAATACATCCAACATTCGGTGGAGATGCATCAGATAATTGGACATTGACTCAAACATATGTCATGGCAAATG
>CAYHJT010000142.1:494-2800 GCA_964356985.1 Candidatus Woesearchaeota archaeon | reverse complement strand
AGAAAGTGAATAAAATTAAACACTCCAAAACCCACAAGTAAAATCGCACTACCCTTAATTAATTCTTTATGCAGTCTCATAATAATATTGCCATCTTTTTATTTAAGCCTTATAAATTTGTTCAGGATATGAAGTATCAAGATATTCTTTCTTAAATACAATGTTCTTTGGATACTTAACTCCCCATATTTTTATCGGGCCAACAAACTCATTGGCATAAATAAACTCTCCCATGGGGATACCTTGTCTTCTTATCTCTTCTATAAACAAGCTTGATGTTGTATGAGCGAGTTTAAAGTATTCCGTTTCCTCGCCAAATAAATATAGCCTTGCAAGTTGAGAGTGGACAACTCTCGGACTTAGATAAAGAAGCGCACCATTATCTTGAAGAGAGCCCTGTTGCGAACTCTGAATAACCCTTGGCATTAAAAAGATACCAGCATCAATACCAGCACCAGTATCAACCAATTTATTCAGATAGTAGTATCTAATAGGTATAACATACTGTTGCTGATTATACAAAAATATTCCACTTACACTTTTAATTGTAAATTCGCCTTCAGTATCAATAATAACTGCTCCAAGTACAGCCTTGCCTGCAGGCAAGAATATATTTGTTCCATTCAAATCATATTGCAAATCCTGATCCAGACCTACCCCACCAACATAAACTTGAAGGGTTGAATTTTTACGTTCCACTTTCTGAGTATCATCACGAGTAAATGTAGGTATCCAGCTTCTTCGGTCATAGGTCTCATCAGAGCCAATCGCAGAAAAAGCACCATACTTACCAATGTCTGTAGAATCAATAAGGAAATAAGTTACATTATGAGGATATAAGAATTCTAACGCGTCTCTTTCAATAGGTCCCGTAAGAGCATATCTTCCCATAAAATAGTTCCAATAGGAAATAAGATTTCCACCATCTAAAACAGTCGCTCTCTCTCCGATGCTTTGCACCCAATATCCATAGTCCCACCAATGTCCAAAGACTGCATCAAGAGGAGTATTTTCCCTGACCCAGGCCATTGACTTCTGCCATTGTTGAGTATAAGACGAAGGAATGTAACTCTGTGCAACATTTTTGCTTAGCCTATAAAATGAATATCCTGAAAACAACACAAGAACTATCACAACAACTGCAAAAATACTCCACAGACTATATTTTCTATTTAAGATATTCTTTCTTAAAGAATCCATGGCTACAACCGATAAGTATCCGATTATAATCGCGGATGGAGGCACTAAGATCATAACTAATCTAATTAATCCTCTAGCAGATATAATTGCAAGGAAGAAAAAGATAAACACCAAAATATACTCAAAATTAATTTCCTTTAACTTAGAGAATTCATTTTTTTTATAATACTTGAGATAGTAATATCCCAAAGTAAACAAGAAAATAACAGCACCAACGACATATAACAAAATACTTAAGAAGTTTTCACCATCCAGCAGAGTATTTGGGCGATATCTGCTGAAAATAAGGCTTATAATAAAAATAGTATAAGCTCCGGAAAGAAAAAGAGACTCTTTTTTAAGGAATACTTTTTTTACAAGAGAATTAAAGAAATAAATTGAACCAACAAAGACTAACCAGAAACTAACTGGGATGTTATTTATTTGTGGCCCAAAACTAGAAGCCCATTCATCAAAATAAGGTTGTTTATTTTCAGCAACAGTCTGAATAAGCCTACTTGTCGCAGGTTTAACCAAATTATGATACATTTCCATAAATTGATTAGGAATAAAAGAGATACCAAATAAAATACTTGTAGAGACAATAATCAACAGCATAGACAATATTACACAACTAATCTGCGAAGGCAAATTCCATTTTTTGAACAAGCTAAACTCTTTAACCGTTTCTCTCTCAAAAATAAAATGATGCACTAAAAGAACAAATAATATGCTCAAGCTAAAATATATTGAAGTAGATGTAACTAAATCTCTAATCGTGTATTGTGCAGGGAACAGACTCATAGTCCCTAAAGAAGTAAGAATCCAAAAGCCATATATTTGACATCTCTTCCAGTCAATATTTCCAAGAATAAATGCAAGAAAAACCGTTGGGGTAATTATGAAGAAAATATACGCATACCCTCCCCATATAAATGCCATACTTACTGTAAAAATAGTCGCCAGGCACGCAAAGATATAACTGCGAGAGTTCCAAGCCTTTATGAAAAAATAAAGAGCTCCAAACATAAAGAGAAAAGCAGCAGCTTCCTTTTCAGGAATACCCGCAATAGTTCTCGGTATAAACACAGGGATTGTTGAAAGAAAGAAGCTACTTATAATGGCAA
>CAYHJT010000142.1:0-484 GCA_964356985.1 Candidatus Woesearchaeota archaeon | reverse complement strand
TCCATCCGAGATTTTTGACAAAGAGTTCTTTAGTAAGAAAGAAAAAAGCAATAACTGTCAACGCAAACATAAAAACAGGATAAATTACAGCAGAATATGTAACTGACACACTACCAAAAAGTGGCCCGATAAACCTATGGAAGAACGAAATTAAATACGGATGAAGCAGAAAGTCTCCAGGAGTGGGAGATCCAAGAGGCACAGATCTCATCACATCAACTACAGGAAGACTACCCTCAAAAATGATTGTTTTTGCGTATCTCAAGAATAAGAAAGGATCAAGATCTGGGCCTAACGTCCAAGTACCAGTAGTAATATCTCTAAGCCCCGATAAATTCCGCGTTCTAATAAATGAAGCAATAAAAACAACAAACGCAAGCAAAATATAAATTATCCAAGAAGCTTTCGCCTTAGCAAATCTTATTATCTTTTCTGTCCTCTCGTGAATAATGGCATCCGAAGAATCCATATTTATATTGGAAAA
>CAYHJT010000141.1:0-2827 GCA_964356985.1 Candidatus Woesearchaeota archaeon | reverse complement strand
AATCCATTTACACCGACCAATGCATGTAAAATTATTATATTTGTTTTTGAATCATAAAAAATCCCTAAAGGATCAACAACTTTTTCATCATGGACTGCTACCATTGGACTGATTTTATCAGATTTTATGGTTCCGATTTTTTTAGCTTTCAAATGTTCTATTAAAAATTCAGTAGCGATAGTTCCAACAAGACCAAACCCAGGAAAACCTTCTATAAGAATTGCATTTTTTGGTCTTTTACTAATTTCTATTTTCATCTTATTAAAAGATGCTCTTTTCTTTATATACTTTTTTGTTTTAATAATAATTTTTTAAGATATATTTCATATAGTTTCATATAGTTATGATTTAAGAGTAATAAACAAATATTTTAAAGATAGTAGCGAAATTTATTATCATGGTTGATCAAAATGTTGTAAACTTCATTAAGACTGCCTTTTCAAAGGGTTATTCTGATGATTACATAATTAACGGTCTTAAGGCTAAAAATTGGCCTATGTCCGCTATTAATGAAGCTATATCTGTAGCAAAATCTCAGATGAAATCTGAAGGAACTCCACAAAAAGTTTCTCCACAACCACCATCACAACAAAAACCTACACTTCAACCAACTCCAGCAAATCAACTTATTCAAAAAACACAGATTTCTATTCAACCCCAAAAACAAAATATAGAAATAAAACCTAAACAAGATAATCTTCAAAAAAAATCAATTAATTTAAAAGCTTATTCCTTACCAGCATTAGCCTTTGTAGGAATATTTTTATTAATATCTTTTACATTTTCAGTATATTTCTATATGAATGGTGTAATCAATTATAAAATTACTGATGAAAATGGTCTTACAAAAACTAAATATTGTTTACAAAAAGATTGCACTGATCTTAAAACATTTGCTCTTAAAAATGCAACAGATAATTCACTTATATCAATTATATCTGGATTCATATTAACTGCATTGATAGTTGTAGGTTATTTATTAGCACCATTGAAATTAAAAAGTAAATTATTCTGGGCAATTAATATATTATATTTACTAGCAGTGTTAATAATGGCTGGAATGTGGTTTACTTTTAATTTTTCACCAGCCTAAACTATTAACCCAAAATTTTTTAAATGGGAGTCTTTCTTTAATCTTTAATGGGCTCGTAGCTCAGCCCGGTTAGAGCACTCGAGGCAATGCCAGTGAACCTCTTAACCAAGGAAGAAAGCGAGTGGTCGCGGGTTCAAAACAAAAGTGAAAATCCCGTCGAGCCCATCCTACTCATGAATTATATTAAAGATTTAGAAGATTGGATTATAAAATTAAAAAAATCCAAAAAACTTATTCTAGTGGAAGGTAAAAAAGATAGAAAATCTCTAAAGTTGTTTGGTATTGATAAAATAATGACTATCAATAAACCTTTATTTGAAATTGTTGAAATTATATCTTCTAAGTTTAAAGAATGCATAATTTTAACTGATTTGGATCCAGAAGGAAGAAAAATTTATTCTTATATTAGAAGAAATTTAGAAAGAAATGGTGTTAAAGTAGATAATAAATATAGAGAATTTTTATTTAAAAACACAAAGATTAGAAATATAGAGGGACTAAGGAATTATTTAAAGTAATTCCCTAATGCTTTCTATAGATTGAGCGACCTTATCTCCAGTGTCAGTTAGTCTGATTACCTTTATTCTACCCTGTTTTTCAAAATTAACAAGTTTAGATTTTTCCATCTGTTGTAATATCTTTACAGCATGTGAATAAGTGCAATCAACTTCTTTAGCTAAGACGCTTCCGTATTTGTTCTTGCTGCTTTTTCTTAAAGCTACTAAAATCATTGCAGGTTTTTTTCTGAAAAAAACTTCAAAAATGTCCTCTTTCTTAGCCATCAAAACCCCCCCCAAATCTTATATTTTAGAATGTAAACAACGCAAAATATATAAAGCTATCTCTTCCTTTTTTTATATGTAAATGAAAATAATAGATTTATATAATTATTCTTTTCCCAAATCATTTTTTAGAACAAAAAGATTTAAATAACTTCTAAAGATTTAAAATAAAATGCTTAACATTAATCAGATAAGAGAAAATCCAAACATATTAAAAGAAAGTTTAACTAATCGTGGTTTTGATCCAAATAAAGTAGACGAGTTCTTAGCCATCGATTCTGAATGGAAAGAGCTTAAAAAACAAACTGAAGAATTACGCGCTGAAAGAAATAAGACTAGTATTGATATAAATGAAGAAAAGAAAAAAGGAAAGGATATTTCTCATTTAATCAAAAAATCCAAAGAACTTCCAGTAAAAATTCAAGAAAAAGAAACATTACTAAAAGAATTAGAAAATAAGCGTGATTATATTTTAGAAAACTTTCCAAATATTGTTGATAAATCTGTGCCTGTTGGAGATGCATCAAAAAATAAAATAATTTTTACTTCAGGAAAGCCCATAAAGTTAAAGTTTAAAGCCAAAGGGCACGAAGAATTATTGTTAAATCTAGATTCTGTAGATGTCAATAAAGCAGCAAAGGTTTCTGGTGCAAGATTCTATTATTTGAAAAGAGAAATTGTAAAATTGAATCTAGCAATAATCAATTTTGCTTTAGATTCGCTCAATAAAAAAGGCTTTATTTTAATGCAACCACCATTTATGCTAAACAGAGCATCATTAAATTCGGCAATACCATTAGCAGCTTTTGAGGAGATGATTTACAAAATTGAAAATGAAGATCTATACTTAATAGGAACTGCAGAGCATGCTCTTAATGCTTATTATATTGATGAAACTCTTAAATCTGAGGATCTCCCAATAAGATTCGCAGGAATTTCAACTTGTTTTAGA
>CAYHJT010000140.1:0-2828 GCA_964356985.1 Candidatus Woesearchaeota archaeon | reverse complement strand
AGCAACCACTAAATTATTTGTGTCTAAATTATTCTTTTGTACAGAATCTTTAATGTAATCATAAAATAAAGGACCTACTCTTATCTTTAAACTTCCACCATCCATTTTAAAAAATCCATCAGGACCTTCTTTAGCATCATTATTCCAACTTGAATTTGTTGAAAAGAAATGATCTATAAAACCATGATTTTCTTCCCCAGGACCTACTATGATTGCCGCTGCGCCATCATCAACTAAACCAGAATAAAACATATCTTCCTTGTTGATTATTGCTTGGTGTCTTCCCCTAGAATTTCTGGTTATATCTCCGCCAGCTATTACAACATATTTCCCAGTTGTACTTACTACAGCATATGCTGTCGTTAAAGAAGCTAATAGTGCACCACATGCAGCTATTGGTTCATAAGCTTCCCTGTCAAATAAACCTAGTTTTTCTAATACGAAACTTCTTGATCCAGAGATTCTATCATCTGGAGTGATTGTTGGAATGACTATTGCCGCAATATCTTTTTTAAGAATTCCAGAATCTTGAATGGCACGTTCGCTAGCTTTTACAAGCATATCTGAAGTTAATTCATTTGGATCCGCTTCGTGCAGATATTCTGTACCAAAATGCTTTCTACTAAATTTAGCATAAGAACCTTTAGTCTTATCAAAATTAGTAACAACATCTTCTAGATCTTCTGGTAGTATAGTCTTTTGAGGAACATAAACACCACTACCATAAATAGTAAATGGATCTTTAAATCTTTTATATGCCATTTTCTTTGCTAAAATCTAGACAAGTATAACTTGGACCAACTTGTGTTTTTATCACAGCGTTTTTATCTTTGTCCTTAATACCACGTATACTAAACCTAGAATTTTTATAGCCCCCCCAAGGACTTAATAAAATATCAAATTGACCTGGACTAAACATTGATGCATTTTTGAATACATGTCCATTATTTCTTTCTAAAACCTCTGTTAAGACTTTGTAATCATCTAAATTTTTGCTGAATATATGAACACCTAAACCATAACTTTGGTCCTCTATCTCATTATAAATTTCCCTTAATTCATTAAATTCCCTTAATGGAATTATTGGGCCAAATGTTTCTTCTGTTCTGATAAGCATGTTAGGTTTTATTCCACTTAAAACCATGATAGGAACATAAACATAATTATTTCTTGTATGCTTAATAAAATTATATGTGCTAAGATCATTTAAATTTGTATAGAATTTTTCTCTGCTGTTTAAATTAGGGGTGGCAAATTCCATCTTAGCCCCTTTATTAACTGCATCTTTAACTTGACTTATTACACGATTAGCAATACCTTCTTGTAAAGGACCTACTGTAGTTTTAGGATCATAAGGATCCCCAACTTTCTTTTGAGATGCGGCCTTTACAACGTAGGGGATTAGCTTAGATAATGCTTTTTGATCGACATCAAATATTTCTGCACCCATACATACTTGTCCAGAATTTATTGTTCCTAACTCAACTATAGCATCAGCGCATTCTTCATAATTTATTGGTTCATTTGCTACAATAAATCTGTTTTTTCCAGGGCCTTCTAAAATTAAAGAAACATTTGGATTCTTCATTAATTTTGATTCTATGTTTGGAGTAATGTAACTGTCATGGCCATAAATTTCTATTACATCTGTACCTGCCTCTTCCCTTAAGTGCTTGTTTAAGAATTCTTTTCCTCTTAAATCACTGAATATACTTAAACCATCTTCATTTAAGAAAATGCTTGATATTTCTGAATCTGAAACTAAGGTTTCTAATCTACTAAAGAATGGCTTTGATTCTTTAGCATATTTGATGTCCGTTTCTACACCATAAATATATGCTCCGGCAAAGGATAAAGCAAATGTCATTGCTGGACCATTATAAGGAAGCATTATAGCTGCCTTTTTTATTCCAGATCTTTCATTCATTTTATATCCTTTTGAGCCTAATAATTCTATTAATTGAGAATAATTTGAGAAAACATGTACTAATGAATTAATGTCAAATGCAGCAAAAGACTTTGCTAGCAATGAAGAATCAACTTCAGCAGTTTCTAGAGAATTCTTATTTTTTTTAACTAGATTAGCTAGTTTCTCTAAATTTTCTAATCTTTCAGAAAAATTTATTGGTTGCTGTGTCATTTTGTTAGTATATATTGTTAATTTGGCAAGAATTTTTAATATATAAATCTTTCTATTTAAACTACTAATCAGTAATAAAATTATTCATTAATTAGCTTATTTGTCATTCCAAATGTTACAAAAGTATAGCCATGCTTGTATATAGATCCAGAAGGAATTGTTGCATGCTCTGCATAACTACAGAATCCTATGAAAGGTTTGTCTTTAGATACTTTTTTTATTACTTCATATTCCTTTTTGATTTCTTCACCTAAATACATTAATCTAGCGGAACAACTGAAGACTATTAGTCCTTCTAGTTCTTGAAGTTCATTTGTAGCATTGTTAATCGCAATTTCGGCAGCTTTGATATAATCTTTTTTATTTTTTGGCTTCATTAAATATAATGCTGTTCCCGGCGCGACAGGCTCAAAGAATATCAAACCATTTTCTTTAGTTACAGCGTAAGGACAGTTTAACCAATAATCTCCTTGGATATCTGCAACTCCGAAAGGAGCTTTTGTCAATGTTGGAATAGTATACTTTTTGAAAGCTTCTAAATTAGCATGAGCCATCTTACAATAAACTTCTGCTGCAGGTTTATGATTTAATTCATATACAATATTACCCTTTGATTTTGTTACTATTGCGATTGTATCAGTAGGTTCATAGCCATGCTTTACACCTATGCCCATTTTTATATTGCTGA
>CAYHJT010000139.1:0-2861 GCA_964356985.1 Candidatus Woesearchaeota archaeon | reverse complement strand
TTGTTTGACTAGGTGGGTGTATGGACGGCTGTGGAGTTGTTGCACAAACACAACTGCTTCCTTGTTGTTGGCAAGTTTGTCCGCTTGGGCAAGCTCCACTACATCCAGGATATGTTGCACTGCAAGGTAAGGGGGGTGGAGGAGGTTCAAGGTATTCATATATTTCATAAATCCTAACTGCTTTCGGAGGCATCTGCACAATATAGATGTTCAAATTCCCATTAAATCCTGCTATCAGATGACTTCCAGATTCATTCAATATATACAGTCCATAATCTAATGCTGGAGACAAACCATAAGTTAGAAGTGGAAAGTTAAAATAAAATGTCTTTGAATTACTATTATAATTTGTAAAAACTAAACCAATTTTGTTATCTGAAGATTTCCAGACAGAGTTGTATACTGTCGGTACTGTAGCATCATATTGTGTCCCGGTGAAAATATCAACAAAAGTCTTCTGCGTATTAGGTATGCTTGTTTGCAGTGGTCTTAGCATTTGGCCGTATATTAGATACTCTTTTCCATAATTTCTAGCTTTTATCAGTTTTTTCAGATATTTAGTATGATTTACAACTTTATCAGCTTGAGACTGATAAGAACCCCAGCTGACTGTATTCACTAAATAATTCGGCAATGCTCTGCTGGGATCAGATAGATAAAATTGCATTAGAGCAGATTCTGATGTGCCAAACATCAGTCCTCGACTGAGTCCATTTGCAGCAGAAACATCCAAATCTTCAAAATCCAGCAACCCAGAATTTAAATAATCAGCTTTTTCATTACCTCCTATCAGAAGAGCATAATCATGATAAACAGTCTCAAATAATGGAATAAATGTTGCACCCTCGTCAATAGTAATTATGTCTCTGATTAATGAATAAGCAGGTGATTCTGCATTCGCACCCCTGATATAACCCTCGAAAGCAGTTTCATGGACAGCAATAAATTCAGGATCTAAAGATTTTCCAAATTGTGTAATAGCACCCATATGATTTATTATGCCATCAATCAAATAATTTCCACCAGCACCAGCAGAATGCCCATGTGAAAGATCAAAGCAGGCATTATCACTAAGATAAGGATTGTCATAAAAGAATCCCTTTATATCACTTGGAATTAATTTATTCTGAACAATATCCTCATACATATCAATAAAGTAATCTTCTGACGGATCAACAAAAATCATACTTCCTAGACCAGGATAAGTAATAATATTATTATCGATATCTTTTAATGCATGTGGAAGAGCAGTAGCATAATTTGGTGCACCTAAAGAAACACCAAAACTCAATATTCTCACAATAGGATAAATATTATTCGTCTTTAACTGATCAAAAAATAAACCAAGGTTGTTTATAGGTGTGTAGTATCCGAAATCACCCATATGCCAATCCCAAAAAAACAGTAGCATTTTATCCACTTCATAATAATTTTTTACATCTGTGTATTTATCCACAAGCTCGTCTATAACAGAAGGATATAGGTATGGCCAGTTCGGCAGGAACCCAGTATTATACAGTTTTAATTCCTTAAACCATAGAGGAATATCATTTCTATTCTTTAACTTACCTTTACTCAGTATCGGCTGTCCTTCCATCCAACTTCTGTATATCTGCGCTGCATCATACCAATCTCCATGAAACACGCCGATAGCAGTGCTATAAGGTGTACTGTAATCTAAATTAGGTGTTAATATATTTGGAGGATAATACACAATCTCATGTTCATACCTATCACCATATCCTCTTAATAAACTGTTCTTCGCATAAGCAGCTGTACCATCTAATGTAGAAACATAAATGCCGTTTCCGCTATCTACATAATATGGAAAAAGTTGCATGTGCTGCCAGATACCACCATCAGTGCCAACTAAACTAACCAGTTTATTTTGGGGATTTTTGATCAGCCACCCGTGCCACGGTATCACTAGAAATCCATCTTGACTGGTATCTTTTGCAAACCCAATAAATAAGCTGACTCTCTCTAAACCATAATTTTGTAAATTACTATCGATTGTAAAATCCCATTTGCTTATTGGATTATTTTGGAAAGCCTTCACAACTAGCTGTAAATTAAATTTATTTAATGGATCAATTGCGCAATCATTCCAAGTCATTGTTAATGTCTTGTCGCCACCGCTTTCAACAATATCGAAACCTGTAGTTCCTGTACAAGCACTCTGCGTTATAGTTTGAATAATATGACTACTTATGTGCCTAATTCTGACTTCCCAAAGTTTTGCAGCATTATTATTAAATATATAACCTGAATCTTTTTTAGTAATCGACAAAAATTTTATTTGATTATTTTCTAGTGAGAAATCAAATTTAAGTTTGCTGTTCTCTAATGCAAATGGGATTGGTTCTGCAGGGGCTATAATTTGTGAATTAGCAAAAGGCATTAGATAAAATAAAATTACTAATCCAACCGCAAATAACCACCTCTTCATCAGGTAATAACGTAATGCTTTATTTAAAAAGGTTTTTGAACATCTCACAATGGTAATTAGTTTCTATTAAGTAATTCACAAGCCTTGCACCTTTCTTTTGCTGCAGGCTCTTTGCATACTTTACAAGTTCCTATTTTCTCTCCCTGATACTGCTCCCTTAATTTTGGTAATATTTCAATAAAAGCCTTCACTATGCTCTGCTTAGTTCCAGGATACTTTTCTTCTAGCTCATTCAACATTCTTCCCACATTATCTCTGAATGTATTATGAAAATAAGGACATTCAATATAATTAATCGGAAATCTCTTCAAGAAAGCATAAACTGTTACTTCTTTCTCTGCCATAAAATATAAGGGTTTGATTCTTTTTATAAATTTTTTATGAACAAGTACACCAGTTGCAGGCCCTAACT
>CAYHJT010000138.1:0-2945 GCA_964356985.1 Candidatus Woesearchaeota archaeon | reverse complement strand
GCGAAAGCTATTACTAAATACCCTAATTTTTATTTTCTTTTTTTAAGGGATTTAGATTTTTTATTTAGAGAGATGTGATGACTTCATCAAATGAATATCAAAAAAACAATGTGCCACTCCACACAATAAGCGAAACATTTATATGTTACTCAATAGTTACATCTTTATGAATTTTGGAGCATTAGCTAAAGAAATAGAAGCTGAAAGAAATATAGTTTATTTTCGTAGAGGACTTGACGAACTTTCCTTGAATATTACAAACGCTTGCCCAAATGCATGTGTATTTTGTATTAGAGATAGGGATGCTGGATGGAATGTATCAAATTTATACTTGGATTCAGATCCTTCAATTGAAGAGATAAAAGAGGCATTTGATAAAGAAAATGCAATCATAAAGGGCAAGGATATAAAGGTAAGGAAAGTTAAGATTTGTGGATATGGTGAGCCAGTTTTAAGAGCAAGGGAATTACCTGAAATTATTAGACATATCAGAGCAAGTCCTTCTGATGCAGATATTCAATTAACTACAACTGGATGGCCTTATTTTAGATTTGTTTCCTTAGAATTCCAAGCCTTACATGATCTGAAAAATGCAGGCCTTACACATGTCTATCTATCTATGTCTGCAACAAATAGGGATGATTATCTAAAATTAGTAAAACCTGGAATAGCTGGACCAGATGAACGGGCCTTTGTAGATGCGATTAAATTTGGTGTTGAAGCTAAAAAAATGGGTCTTGATGTTACTTTAGGATTTATTAATCTTCCAAATATGTGTTCTTCTAAAGTTAAAGATTTTGCTGAAAACCTAGGATTTAAATATAAATTAAGGGACATGGAAGAATGAAAACATTATTTAGAGTTGGGGCAATCTTATTTTATCAAGGAAAGCTTGTAACAACAAAAATGATTAAGAAACAGGCAGAATATCATGTTGTCCCTGGTGGTGGGGTTGAAAGTGAAGAGAATTTGTTAGAAGCACTTAAGAGAGAATGCAAAGAAGAACTCAATATTGAAGTAAAAGAAGCTAAGCTGGTTGCAATTAGGGAACTTAATATTGCTGGTCATGGAAGGGGTGCAGAATTCTATTATCATGTTTCGTTATATGATGGAATCCCTACAATAGGGTATGATCCTGAAAATAAAGAGGCAATATTAGATGAAGTCTGTTTTATTAATAGGACAGAATTAGACAATTTTAATATTGTTCCAACTCAATTAAAAGAGTTTCTAAAAGAAGATTATTCTTTATCTGATGTTAAACACTTAGGACTATTTAATTACCCATGAAATATGAAAACTTAGAGCAAGAATATGAGATTATATTTAAGCATAAAGTTCTGCCATTTATAAAGACCTATATTATAAAAGACTTTAAGACTGAGCCAGTTTATTATTTACTGGAAAATCTAAAAATAAATAGATTTAGAAGTGGATTACCTTTGATAATTGCTAGAGAGTTTAAGTTTTCAGAACATAAAATTATTCCCTTATCAGCATTATTTGAGTTAACTTTCACAACAGCATTAGCTCAAGATGATTTTTATGATGATGATTTAAAAAGAGAGGGCTTAATTGCAACACATAAAAAATTTGGAGTGAAACAAACTTTAGCATCTTGTGACTATGTAAATCATAAGATAATTCAGCTTGTTCCTAAGATTCTTTCTCAATATGGTGTAGATCATAAGACTATAAATTCTTTGATGATTAAAATTAACGAAGAAATATCAAAGGCTTATTCAAGTGTCTTAATGGAACTAAAGTCTAAAGATAATCTGTTTAAGGTTAATGAAGAAGAAATAAAGGAATTATATCTTGCAAAAACAGCCCATGGTAGAATGTTGCTTGAGTGTTGTTTCTTTTTATGCGGAAGACAATCTGGAGAATTACAATCAATAAGAAATTATGCAAATGACCTTGCAATGGCTGGACAATTAAAGAATGATATTTATGATTATATTAAACATAGAAAGTTTAGAGGCCTATCAGACTTAAGGCAAGGCCATATAACTTATCCCATATTCTTACTTCTAAAAGAAATAAAAAAGAAAGATAGAACTAACTTTACTAAGCAACTTAAGAAAAAAAATTATAAATTTATAATTAAACTTCTAAAAAATAATCTTATCCTTGATAAGATGCTAGACTTAATTAATTTCTATGTAGAGGATGCTAAATTAATTGTTATGGATGAATTACAAAGTAAGGATTATTCTTTGGGACTAAAGAATATGTTAAATACATGGGCTGAGGGTAACAGAAATTTCTCTGTTAAAATAAAGATATGAAGATTGTTACATTTGAAGGAGCAGACTATTCTGGTAAATCTACTACAGTCTTAGCTATGGCTAAGAAATATGGTAAGATAAAAGATTTTGCCTTCAATGAAGGAGCAGTTTATCCAACTTCTCTAATGGCTAGACTCTTTGCTATCTCAACTCAATGTAATGAGTTAGAAAGAGAATTTATTTATGCTACTTTATTTGAGATGGATAAATTAGAACAAGTTCATCACCCAGAAGATAAAAGAGTGGTATTTCAAGATAGATACTGGCCTTCTACAGTTGCTTATGGAAGATTTTTAAATAAAGACAAGTCAATTCATCAAATACAAGACTTTAGACCAACATTTATCCCACCAAGTGCAGTTATTTATCTTTCTTGTAGTCTTGATGAAAAAAGAAGAAGAAGTGAAATAAGGGGTAGAAAATCAATTTTAGATAGATTCTTATTAGAACATCCTCAAGAATTGGATAGATTAGAAACTGAAATTGAAAGGTCTCTAGAAGGTTTGCCCAATATAATTAGAATTGATACTACTGGAATGCCTGTTGATTCTGTTAGCGAAGAAGTTATACGGAATCTAAGATTAGCTAATGTGATTGATTAAGGAATGCAACTGTCTTGCTGTGGTTATAGAATATCTATTAGAAGTGTATCAT
>CAYHJT010000137.1:0-3001 GCA_964356985.1 Candidatus Woesearchaeota archaeon | reverse complement strand
GGTGGGCATCAAATATAAAGAATGAATCTTGGCGCGTATGGGCTGCTAGTAAGATGATTAATTTCACCAAGAATAACTCTTTACCAATAGATGGGTTGTTTGTGGATGAGCACGGTCCAGGATTTAATCTTCCGCTATCCATAAATTATCAAACAAACTTAACATCTGGCGGTGCTATACGAGAATATAACAATATTAAACCGATAAATAGTAGTGGATATCCACTTAAATTTAACAAATTAGATGCAGATTATAACGCAGATGTAGTGTCTTGGTTGGCTTACTTAAGATCAAGAATGCTTCAGGAAAATAAATTTCTTCTAATAAACACTGCTCAAAGTTTTATAATGAATCTTTCTTATTATCAGAATTTTGCAGCCGGAGGGGTAACTGCGGAGCATATACAAAGGTTTGATGGAGTATCTCAAGGCTATAATGATTATCAAACATTAATATCATATGTAAAATCAATAGTTTCAATTAATGGAATAGTTGATTTATACGGAAGCCCTTGCTATTATGGCCCGAGCCAATACACAAGAGGAAATTACATTAATGCTAAAGAGCGTTATAAGATGTGGGCATTAGCCAGTTACTATGTATTAAAAGAATCAAGCCCAAGTTTAGGAAAGGTTTATTTTAATCCAACTTTATGCTTCAATAGGTCTTCTGTTAATAAATTAGAATTCATGAATGAATGGATAGATGCGTATGAAATTAATGTGGGAACTCCAGTAAGTGATAGTTATGTAATTTCCCAAGGTTCTGGATCTGACGTAAATTGCCTATATATGGACTATAAAATCTTTGCACGTAATTATACTAATTCAATCATGTTAGTCAGAGTCAAAGATCAGTATTTTTGCAATGATTTTGGCAATAATTCTGGTGTAAATATTACTCTTCCAAGCAGCATGAGATTGTTGTATTCAAACGGCGCCCTATCTAATAAGACTGATTCAATATTGATAAGAAATGGCGAAGCGGCAATTATGTTTTATAGTAGATGATTAGATTCTTCTAAAATCATGTTCAATATTCCACTTGTATTGCATCATCCGGTTGTTTTTGGAATCTATGACAAAATAATTTTCATCATCCTTGTATGAGTCGATTTTCCAAGGTAAATCATTTCCATAAAACAGCCTCTTTTTATTTAAATCAATAATGTCATTAGGTAAGAATTTATGATATCCATTTGCCTGATACCAATAAGATAAGATTGCGCCAGATCTGGTAAGTTTTCCGGGAATTACATGCGCACCAGCAAATCCAGCAATTCTTTCCAATAAACTTAGCCCATTATTTTGTATAGTCATTTTTTCTTAACAAGCAAAGAGTAGCTTAGCATAATTGCCAAGGTAAACACTATAGAAGAGCCCATTTCACTTTTAGTATATCCTATAGATAAAAAATAATTAGTTATTGTATTGCTTAAATAGACTATAATTGATATGATTACTGTCCATAAAGTTAACACTTTGATTAGTTCAAATACCATGCTATAAAATATATATCAAAATATTTAAATAACTATCTTTTATCACATTTTTATGACAACAAGATCTTTAGAATTAATATTGAAAAGAAGCAATGGTTTCTTTGACTTAAAAGGCAGAAAATTGAAGGTTGAAGAGATATCCTTTGAATATATTCCAACGGCTATATTTGGAAGAACTGAAAATCAAGATACTCCAGAAATTTTGTATACATTAGCTCCAAAAAACTCTAATGCATATAATTTTAACAGCAATGCAAGGATCAATAAAAGAATGGGAATACTGCCAGATCATATGGGCTCTCCAAGATATTGCGAATCATATTTGGTTGGTTTTTACAATGTTCTTTATAGGAGAAATTAATTCATGAAATATAATTCTAAATATTTAACAAATATATTAAAACATTCTCATATAGGCATAGGTTTAGGAATTTCTTTATATGGTATTAGTCAATTTGTGTTTCCTTATGAGCCTTTATTAAATAAAATTGAAGAAGTAAGAATAGAGTCAAGAAAAGGCCTGGAATCAATTATTAATAAGAAATTGCCTGATTCTGAATCAAGTCATAATAAGGATCCGTACATGATATTCGATTTAGGGGTTATTATTGCTCTTGCACCGGAAGTTCTAGCTAAAGAAAAAAAGCACAAGTAGAAGTATATTCTAGAAAATATGCATGTTTTTAAATTTTAAATCTTTAATATTATTATGAACTTAGAAGCAATAAATACAAATTTAGCCATTCAGATAAAAAATCATTTTGATGATATGCTTAATAACTTGAAAAAAAGCGATATATTTGATGCTTCTCGCTGGGATATATCTTATGAATTATCAAAACAAACGATCAGCATTTCTATAAGAGATCATCCTTCAACCTTTGATAAAGTCAAGCATCATAGAGTGGATAATTTATTATTTCAATATAGCATGTCGTTTAATCCAGTTTATTCAGATTCATTTCCAGAAAAAGAGGTATATAAACATAAAAGATTAATCGTTCTTATCAGGCTATACACTGGAAAGGTAAACTTGCTTGAATCAGCAGCAGTCTTGATTAAAAAAGAGGGCATAGTTCAAGAAGTTAGGCGTTTACATATTAAAATAGTAGAAAAAGAAAAAGATGTCGATGATTTTGTGAGGGAAACAACAGATCTCGTCATTCACATAATAAAATCAAATTTTTTGCCATTAACAGAAAAAGAGATGTACAGATCAGATAAATTCTTGGATATTATTCTTGGAAAAAAACATTTAGAAAGGCCAAATGATAGAATAATCGAAGTATCATTGGGTAAATATGTAAAAGAAATTGCGTCTATAATAAATAGTCGTTATAATGAATATGCTAGAGCAGAGATTAAATCTGTTAATTTGATAAAAATATTTCCATTATACAAACATGAAACCAATTTCTCAAGAAAAGAGATAGATATCTATATTGCTGCTCAAGAAAAGAATATTTTGATATTATTTAATTTTAAAAATTTGAAAGATGA
>CAYHJT010000136.1:0-3050 GCA_964356985.1 Candidatus Woesearchaeota archaeon | reverse complement strand
ATAATGTCGCTTTATGTTTTCATTTCTGCTAGCTACAATGATTAGAACAGGAGCTTGTAATATCCAAGTTTGATTCATTGAAGCCTTCATTATCTCTTCTTTAAGCTCTGGCTTTCTAACAACTATGAAAGACCAGTTCTGTAAGTTTCCAGAGCTAGGAGCTAGCCTAGCTGCGTTTAATACGCTCATTAGATCTTCATAAGAAACATCCTGATCATTATAATTTCTGTAACTTGCCCTTTTCTCAATTACTTTATCAAATTCCATGTAAAATAAAAAATCGATTAATTTAATAAACTTATTGGTTCAAAAAACAAAAACATTTTTAATCTAATTGCTTATTCTATAAAACATGGATTACCTTAAGCTAGTTGAATTCTACGAGAAACTTGACTCAACGACTAAAAGACTTGAAAAAACTTATATTGTTTCTGAATTACTAAAAGAAACCAAGTTAGATGATCTCAAACAAGTTATTTACTTATTGCAAGGCAGAGTATTTCCAGCTTATGATCCCCGAGAATTAGGGGTGGCTACAAGACTAATAATAAAAGCAATAGCCCAATCTACGGGATCTTCAGTTGAACATATAGAAAAAATCTGGAGGGATAAAGGAGATCTGGGCTTAGTATCCGAAAAACTCACTGTTAATAAAAAACAAACTACTCTTTTCTCACAAAAATTAACTGTTCATAAAGTTTTCTCGAATCTTGAATCATTATCTACTTTAGAAGGTCAAGGCACTGTATCAAGGAAAGTATCTTTAATATCTGAATTATTAACAAGTGCAACATCACTAGAATCAAAATACATCATTAGAACAGTTCTTGGACAACTAAGAATCGGTACAGCAGAAGGAATTCTTAGAGACGCGATAGCTTGGTCATATTATCCCAAAGTTCTCGGTGTTTTTGAAAAATGCAATTCTTGTAATAAGATAGTCCCAAAGACAGAGAAATGTATGAACTGCAATAAATCATTAAGTGATAATAAAGATGAAAAAACCAAGATAAAAAATAGCTTAGAAGTTACATCTTTAGAAGAATTAAAAAAATTAAAAAACAAGATAAAAGATTATGATTATATTGTTACAAATGATGAAAAATTATCTCGTGACATTTATAATTATTTCATGAGCGAAGTTCAAGAATACTATGATCGATGTAATGATTTTGCACAAGTTGCTGAAGCTTTAGTTTCTAATTCAGAAATTAAGATAAAATTAGTCATTGGAACTCCAATAAATCCAATGCTAGCCGTAAAAGTAGAAACTTTTGATGAATCTTTTGAGTCTCTTGGCTCTAAGGTTCTGGCAGAGTATAAATTAGATGGTTTTAGGTTGCAGATTCATAAGGATAAAAACAAATTTTGGTTCTTTACTCGAAGATTAGATAATGTACTCAATCAATTCAAAGAGTTAATTCCAATAATCAATGAAAATGTAGATGGTGATTCTTTTATTCTTGATTGTGAAGTTGTTGGTTATGATCCAAAGACAAAAAAGTATAAGGCATTCCAAGACATCTCACAAAGAATCAAGCGTAAATATCATATAGAAAAGACTGCAAAAGAAATTCCTGTTGAAATCAATGTGTTTGATGTTCTTTATTACAACGGAAAAAGCATGATCGATGATAACCAATTGAAAAGACATGAATTAATCAACAAGATAATAAAAAAAGTGCCTGGAAAGATAGTTACGGCTAAATCATTAGTCACAGAATCCGAAGATGAAATAAAATCTTTTTATAAAGAATCTTTAAAAAATGGTAACGAAGGAATCATGTTAAAAAGCATTGACAAGCGTTATACTCCTGGTAGAAGAGTTGGTGGTTGGATAAAATTCAAGCCAAGCCTAGAACCATTAGACCTTGTTATTGTGGGCGCAACTCTTGGTGAGGGTAAACGATCTATGTACTTAAGCTCATATAATTTAGCTTGCAAATCAGGATCTAAATTTCTAGAGTGTGGAATGTCAAGCTCAGGATTGAAAGAAAAAAGCAAAGAAGGATTTAGTTATGATGACATGACTAAAATGCTAGAGCCATTAATAATAAAAAAGAAAGATCGTAATGTTTTTGTCAGACCAAAGATAATTGTCGAAATAATCTATGAAGAGATTCAAAAAAGTCCTACGTATGAATCTGGATTTGCTTTAAGATTTCCGAGAATAAAAAATATTCGTGAAGATAAACCATTGAAAGATATTTCGACAATTGAAGATATCAAAAGAATTTATGAAAAGCAACGTGGCAGAAATAACCGCGGAAAATTTTAAAATATGTAAAGAAAATTTGGTTTTATCGTCGGAAAAATTATGAATATTTTTTCAAAATAGCAATTTTATCATAATAATCTTTATATAGTAGTAATTCAAACTATTTATATCTGAGCGATAGTAAAGAAAAGATAGCATTGACGCCAAGTAATTAATGTTTTTAATATTAGTAAAAAAGAGAGGTGTGACTCCTAGGAGGTCGTCTTAATGATAGTAAAAGAAGAATTTTTAACAAAGTTAAGGCAAATTTTCGGTTTAAATTTATATGAAGCCAGAATTTGGTCAGCTTTGCTTTCTAGAGGTGTTTCTACAGCGGGTGAGCTTTCTGATATAGGAAATGTTCCTAGATCAAGAGCATATGATGTTCTTGAATCATTAGAAAAGAAAGGTTTTGTTGTTATGAAATTAGGGAAACCGATAAAATATTTAGCGGTTGATCCTGGTGAAGTAATTGATCGTGTAAAGAAAAATATCAGAGAAGAAGCTGATGGTAATATTCAAAAATTAAAGGAATTGAATAACACAGATGTTCTAAATGAACTTATTAATCTACATAAGCAAGGAATTGAGTTTGTAGAGCCAACTGATCTAAGTGGAGCTATAAGATCTAGACATAATATATATAATCATCTTGAATTAATGGTAAAGAAAGCAGAAAAATCCGTCACAATAATGACAACCAATAAAGGTTTGCTTAGAAAGATAGAATCGCTTGGGCCATTATTTGAGAAGTTAGCAAAAAAAGATGTTAAGATAAGAATAGCTGCTCCAA
>CAYHJT010000135.1:0-3062 GCA_964356985.1 Candidatus Woesearchaeota archaeon | reverse complement strand
CCGATCTGAGCCTTCGTGAAACAAGCATGATTTTGACAGAGAATATAATCCCTGCTGGTGCCACTCCTAACGATTACAATGAAGCTATCAACTCAAAAGATTGTTACGAATTTATGAAAGAACATAAAGGAGAGTTTAATCAAAAGTTTTTGTTGAAGATTCATGGACTGCTTACTAAAAATACTAACTGCAAAATTGTGGGAGGTTATAGGGATCATGAAGTTAGAATTTCTGGTTCAGAGTGGATTCCTCCGACCCATGAAAAAGTTAAAGAAGAAATGAGAAAAGTTTTTCAGTGGTATTATTCTGCAAGGAAGAAACTGCACCCTGTTGAGTTAGGGGCAATCCTACATAATAAATTAGTGAGGATTCACCCCTTCGCAGATGGCAATGGGAGAACTTCAAGAGTTACAATGAACTGGATATTGATGAAGAACAAATTTCCAATGTTTTATATAGAATTAAGAGATAAAATCAAATATTATGATGCGGTAGAAGAAGGAGATAGAGGCAATGACGAGGCAATAGTGCACTATATTGCCAAAGTACTAATGGAACAATACACATTCAAACCAAAGGTAAGTTAAATAACATTAGCATATAGCGGGTTCGAATGCTGGTTCGCATATCATACAATAGCATTAATAAAATGACTGAAGAAACACCAATATTAAGAAGAAACCTAGCTACCTTAGATAAACTAGTTGAGAAATTTGTAGCTCTTACAGGTGGTGGAGTAAAATATGGAGAACTGAAGTTTGCTTCTGCGAGAAAAGTATCAAGATATTTAAGTCTAATAATGTCTAAAGATGTTGGTCCTTATTTTTGGTCTTCGTTTAATATGAAGTGTAATGAAGTTGCTGGTGGCAATTATAATAAAGGCATGTTTAGTGCTAAAACAGAAGACACCACAGTAGGCCCGTATAATAAAAAGATAAGGGTTATATTTTATCAACCTTATACTAAAAAGAGATGATTACGCTTTTTTTTCCTTTCTATAAAAGTTTTAATAATATCTGTTAATTTTTTAGACATTCTTTCACATTGACCTTCATTATAATCAGCACTTGCACAAGCAGCATAAACTGAACCATAGACTTTTTTTTCATCAAATTTTTCTTTGTGACCTTCTCTTTTTCCTTCATCAAAGCCTTGCTTTTAGGACCTGGAATACTTGTTCTTAACTTAATATACCTCATTTGTACCTCTTTTATCAATAGAATAAGAAATTAAGAATATAAAAATTTATTGTTTAGTTAAGAATAAAGTAAGATATAAGCTAAATCAACACTATATTGTGTTCCACAAGTTGCACTATTTATCGGAGTAACATCTAATGCTGCATTTAATCCAAGTAATCCTTGAGGTTCATCAAGCATATATTTAAGTTCGTAATCACCATCTGGCATATCCAGATTATTATAACTAGGTGGTGCGTCAACAGTTATTGTCCACTTAATCTCCTGTAATTGATTACCAACAAAGATCATATGTCCACCAACATCTTCTATGACCTCATAATTAATTTTAACAAGAAGCTGATTTACACTTCCGTCCATCTGAATGAAAGGAGTATTTCCATATTGATCCTGACATCCTTGTAAATTAATCCTATAAAATGAAGGGAGACCAGGTGTTGGTCCAGCATAAGTTACTGTATAATACCTACCTAAAAGATACCACGCTTGACCTACTGCAGGTATAATTGGTGGGCTAAACGTAAAATAATAATTTGCCAACTTTTGACCATCATCGAGATGGAAAAATATACTTACAAAATCTATTGGTGCATTATTAATACCAAAAATAAAATTCCCATCAGTATTAATAGTTTGTGTTAAAGTACTTCCAGCAACATTTGTTGATTTTAAAGCGTTTGGCATATTTATACTGTTAAGGATCGTTCCAGCATTAAAAGGTAAATTTGTACCTGGATTTGCTGTTATAAATGCCTCATCACTACCAATCATTTGACAAATTATTGGTTGTGGCGTAGCAATTGGACCTACGGGTGGTGCTGCTGTTAAACTTTGTTGACCAAAACCTTGTGGTGAAGTAATATAATTTGGATTTGTATCTGCTGAAACTTGTGTAACTCTAACAACATTGCCTTGAATATTTGAATTAGACAATAAAAAGATTCCTACAACCGCTAAAACAAGCACTAAATACTTCTTTTCCATAAGGAAACATTAATTAGAGGATATATATATATATCTTTTGGTACTACTCAAAGATCATGATGTCCCATAATGCGTATAGGAGTCTTTATAAACTAATTTTAAAGGATAATTTGCAATATGATAAAAAAAGTTATTATAGTGTCCATAATTTTACTTTTATTTATTTCGTCTTGTAAAAAGGATGATTCAGTTTATAAAAAACCAGCCTATAAAGAAGATCCATATGGACCGCTTCCTAGTATGTGCACTTTCCAACCAAAAATATCTTGTGTAGACACTTTAGTCAACTCAAATAAAGTAACAATCATAGTCGCCAATGGCTTCGAATATGATATCATGCCAAATTCAAAATTATCGCTAGATGCATCAGAATTTCATGGTGATTGTAAAGCTTTCACAATAAATTCTAACAAAATAAAATCTGGAGTGACGAGTGGAGGAGGAGTAGTAGGCGATCCAAGTATTAAATCAAATTGGTATACTATCGATTTGCCATCATCATGTAAAAATATGCAATTAGGCAATCCTTTCAGAGCACATCTAACATTAGAATATAGTAAACCAGACGGTCAAAAAATTATAAATAAAGGAACCATAAAATCTAAAATAGAATAGCTTTCTCAATAACATCTAATCCTTCATTCAATTGATCATCAATAATAACTAAAGGCATTAATGTCCTGATATCATTTCCTAATATTCCTGTAGATAATAATAAAACTCAATTCTCCCAGCATGTTCTTTCAACCCCTCTAGCCATTTCTTTGTAAGGATCTTTAGTTACCTTATCTTTTACAAATTCCATTCCTATCATAGCTCCTAATCCTCTCACGTCGCCAATATATTTACTTTGATCTTTAATATCATCAAATCTATCCA
>CAYHJT010000134.1:0-3063 GCA_964356985.1 Candidatus Woesearchaeota archaeon | reverse complement strand
GTTGTTTTATCTTTTATTACATTTATACCCGGGGGAATAGGTATATTTGAAGTGGGCATGACCGGAGTCTTTATAGCATTAGGATTGCCATTGCAAATATCTATTGCTACAGTATTAATATTTAGAGTTATAAGCTTCTGGATTCCAGTATTAATAGGATTAAGCATCTATAAGCATACCTTAAAAGTATAATTTTATTCTTCGTTTAGAACTTCTATTATTGCTGCATAAGCCGGCCTTGTAATAAATACACCAATAGATATTCCCACTACTGTTGCTATAGCAAATCCTTTAAGTAATCCGGCTCCAGCTACAAATAATGGTAACATTGAAGCAACTCCTGCCGCCCAGGCAGCCATAATAATAAAGAAAGCCCTCTTTATTTTTTGCTTCCATCTAGAAGATAATTCAGATTCTTTTGATAGAACTTCATCAGCAATAACTATTTGATCATCTACTCCAGTACCTATTGCCGCTAATATTCCCGCTATAGCTGCTAAATCTAAATTATACCTAAATAATGCTGCAAACCCCAATAATAGTATTAATTCAGATATCATTGTGATAAATATTGGTATTGATATCTTTAAACTTCTATATCTTATATAGACAATTAAAGCTACTAATACCATTGCAATTAATCCAAGAGTTATCGCACTGTTTGCAAATGTGGCTCCTAATGATGGAGATATTGAATCAATTTTAACAATATTTAATTTTGTTGGAAATGATCCTGTGATGAGAATTGTTTGTAATTTAGACATCTGCTTTAATGCATCTGAAGTGGCGTCTTGCTGAGTAGCTCCAATTCCAGGCCCCGTAATCTCAATATCTTTTGTTTCTAATCCCTTTAGATTAGATGATATAAACAAGCTTTCTACAGAGGTATTATCTATGTATAAATCCAATGGTTTAGATAAATATCCTCCAGAGGTACTTCCAGATAAATTAACTGATAATCCCTTTGTGATATTAGCATGTCTTTTAGCAGCCTCATCAGATAGGCCTATTTGGAATGCAAATTGGCAAGAATAGCTGTTTTGACTTACTTGCTGGCATGATCTTATTCCAGAACATTTTCCATCATTTCTACATACAAAGGTAACATCTTTAGATCCCCCTTCAAATACAATCTTATCACCAATTTTTGCTTCAAATTTTCCTTGAGAGCCTATTAAATCTCTTACTTCCTGTTTTGTTGCACCAGCGATTTCTACTAAGACATATTTGTTTCCTAGAAGGTCATCAGCTTTCTTTACACTTAGATCAGTTAACCCATATGTGTTAAGTCTATTTCGCATTACTGACATCAAGTCATCTCTTTCAGATTCACTAATTGATGAGGCCGGTTGTAATAATACTCTTGTTCCACCTTGTAGGTCTAATCCACGCCTTATGTTTGATTGAGCGATATCTGCTACAGTTATTCCTAAATTAGAAGTGTCATTTTTTATTAGAATAGTATAAGTTTTTTTATTTGTTACTATCTTTATTATTTGATTTGCTTTTAATTGTGATATTACTTGGGAATAATCTTCTAATGATTTTATTTGATTATTATCTATTGAAAAAATTCTTTCTAATTGGGTGGGAGATGTTGCGGAAGAAGGATTTACTATCCCACCCAAATAAGCACTAGAATTTACCTCTATGTTTTTTATAGCAACACCTTTATTAAAGTTAGGAGATATTGCTAAAATACTCATAGCTATGAATATCAAAAGTATAATTACTCTCCATTTTTTTAATATTTTACTTATTTTCATGCTGTTTATGTTTGTCTAAATACCATATCAATAATGATGAATTCATGACCCATGTACTGATCATGTCTACAATTAATGCTATTAATATTATTGTGAATATTTCTCTAAGGACTGCGCTAGGCGTTAACAACATTAATATTGATACGCATAATGTTGTAGAAGTCATCGTGATTCCAGTTTTTGTTGCACTGACTATTCTTTGCCATAAAGTTCCGGTGTCTCTCTTTAATACCCTTGTTGTTAGAAGAATATCGGTATCAATTGAATAGCCCATTACCATCAATAAAGCAGCTATTCCTGCTGGAGATATTCTATGGCCTATTAAATCTAATATTGCTATAGTTACTACCAACTCAAGAATTATGGAAGCTATTACTGCAACAGATGGTATAAATTTCCTGAAAGTTATCCAAACAGTTATTGCCATGAATAATAGCGAAAATATAACCGCATAAATCATCTCTAAAAAGAATGAAGCTCCAAGTGAAGAGCCTATTTCTTCAACAGAATAATTTTTTTCTGTAAAAGGTATTCCTAAAATTTTAGATACTTGATCGCTGACTTCATTAGCTTTTACATTAGACATGTCAATAGTTACACCGATTTTTTTATTAGTGCTAAAATCTGTTAATTGTCTTACCGAAATATCGCTAGTTGGGAACTGAGCTTGAATATCATTATGAATCTTATCGACATCAAATATTTGATCAGAAGTTATTGTTATGGTAATTCCGCCTTGCAATGCCACATTCTTTTTTATGAAGTCTCCCGTAGTCGAATAGTTATAGTATATAATCCCAAGACTTATTATAAATAGAATTAATGGTATCAATAATAGTCGTTTATAATGATGTAAATAAAGATTTTCTATCTTACCCATATCAAGATAGAAAAAGAAATGCTTTAAAAAACTTTTTATATGACCTCATTACTGGATTTATATGATTTACATCCTAAGACTTGGTCATCGAATACATCGGGACATTAGAGTTACTAGCCACTTGGCTCTTACATCGAGGGCATTTTTAGCATCAAAATTCTATTACACCGGTCAAAAAGATTCTAGTTTTGAAGAATCCATGCAAAAAGTCAATTCTCGCTGGGGATCAAAATTTGAAGTCGAATATTTATCTAATTATAAGAAACTACTCAGTTCAAAGGGCTTGCTAAAAATTCATCTAACAATGTACGGCGAATTAATGACTACTAAACTTAAAGAAATAAAATCTTCAAAAAAAGATATTATGATAATAGTTGGTGGCTCAAAAGTCCCACCAGAAATTTATGATTTAGCAGA
>CAYHJT010000133.1:0-3109 GCA_964356985.1 Candidatus Woesearchaeota archaeon | reverse complement strand
TTTTTACCAATATTTATATCAAAGACTCTATTAAAAAAATAAGTAGCAAAAACATTGCAAAGATATAACCTGGTGCCAACATAATATTCTTCACATTTACCAAACTTTTCAATCAATTTTTTCTTTACAGATCCCTTAACACTGTCTTCATAGCAGGAAACATCAACATAATCTTTATGAAGATGACCATCACCAATAATAATTCCTGCCAAATAGGCTAAACCCTCATCAACAATAGAAGGAATCTTAATAGCTTTCTCTCTATCTTTAGTTCCCCCTCCATAAACCACCAATGAAATATCTCCCAAACTTTCAAAACTACATTCTTGTTCGCTACATAAATGATCAAGAACTTCAAAGGAGATAGAACTTCCTCTACTAAGAATTTCATAAAAATAAGAATTATGAACATTATATTTTTTACTAAGTAATTCTCTGTATTTCCCATGACTTCCGACAGCATTGGAAATAATTTCAGCATTAACTAGGTCTTTTATGGGTACGCTACTTACCAAGCAAACTTTACGCGAATAGGAAAAATCCTTAATAAGTGAATATACATCAATTCCTTGTCTACACCCTAAAACATCCACTTTAGAAGGAATTGGTATGAACATTCCACTCTTAAGATCCTTAGCCTCAACTAACTGCAAAGAATCACTAGCAACATGAAAAAGATGATTTGTTGTTGTTGTAATTTTAGATCCATCTTCCAGCTCAACATCAACTAATTTTTCTGGCGGTTTTAACTTAATAACGGTTTTAATTCGTGAATCTTTTTGTTCTAAAGTTTTCTCGTCAACGCCGCAACAATTCACACAAGAAACCTCAACAATTTCATTTTCATCCTCAAAATAGCTCCCAAACCTAAGTCTACATTCTTCAAAAAGCTTGTCTATTTTCTTCACAGAGCCATCATTAAGTTGAATATAACCATCGGCAATACAAAAACTTGGGCCTCTTGAAGTAACATCCTGTGCATAGGTTGCATTCGCGCGACTTCCTTCAGGCAAAGTTCCGTCTAATAATGGAGTGGCATAACTAATATATTTTCCGCACTTTTGGGCTAATTTCTCAACAAAGCTAGATAATTCATTTACGCTATTAAAGCTTATATTCGTCCTTATATTTCTATATTTTCTGTGTACAATATAAATAGGAGTTCCGACACCATTGCATTCAACATCTTCAACATAATAATCTCTCATTAAAGGCTCTATTTCATTTAAGCCGACAAAATCTCTATACAAATAATACATAAATTTCATAAAAGTCTTTTCACTGATATTAATTCCAAATTCCTGCAATAATATCTGTAAATTCTTCTCTAAGTAAGTTATAACAATATTCTGATCTTTAATTGCTATAAAACTGATATTAATAAGTTCACTAATACTCTTTTCCACAATTTCCAAAGCCTTGCTTTCCTGTTCATTCAAATTTGGTTCAACTACTTCGTAAAATAACTCATGATTTCTTGCATCCCATTTAATATGGACATACGCATAAGGTTCTATAAGTGGATACTGCACATCTAATTTAGTAAAATCTTTTACATCCGGAAGATCAACGATTTTTTGGATAGGGTTTATTTTAAATTTTGAGGTAAGTTGCCCTTGTTGTGGTGTAAGATCATCATTGGTAACTTGAACAATTTCAGTGCTCTGTTCTTTTTTCTTCCCTTTTTTCAATTTGCCAAACATCAAATCACCACTTTACTATAATAATTGTAGAAAAGTAAAATATATTATATACCTTTGTATCAACTTATAAGTGGAAATGAATTCTCATGGATTTGCAACACAGTCAGAGTTTGGTCCTGGATTATTAACTGGGTATATTCTGCCCTGAACACATTTTTGACATAGAGCAACATTATTATCGCATTGCCATCCCTGGGTGTCATAGCCATCAGTGCATCTTTTTGTCCCCACACGGCCACTACATCTCATATTATATGCACTACAATCACTATCTTTTTTACATAATGCTGAATCATCTCCGCCACAAGCTCCTTGCAATGGAAGATCAATAACATTAAAGTCCTCTAAAGCTGCAGAGCAAGTAACTTCCCTTCCATCTTCTAAAGTAATCTTTGGAATAACCTCTACTAGGGTAGGATATAGTATACTATTAATATTTGCTTCAAAACCATAATTAATATTCACTATACCAAATTTTTGTAACATGGTTTGAACATCAGGATCTAATACGTTAAGGGAATTATTACGAACCCTTACTATAAAACTAGAAATATCTTTATCAATTTTATTCTCCACAACAAAACCAGTAAAATTTCCAATATTAACTTTACCGTCACTACAACTCACACTTAAAATCTCAAATCTCACATCTGTACATGCAATATTACGAGAAGAAGTCTCCTGTACTTCCTCAGTAGTTTGTGAAACAAAAAAAGTGCCCCAAGTAAAGATAATGACAGCTACAATTATAGTCAAGGCTATCAATAAAACAGTAGCAACTATCTCAGAAATACCTCTTTTATTTCTAATCATTTTCACCTCTATAATAAAACTGTTTTAAGGAATACTTAAAGCTTTTCATTCAATTTACAGTTAAATCTACTTTAACTCCTCTGCCCTCGGCATCAATTCCAACATTTGAAATAGTAACGCTAAATCTTCCGTCTAAGCCTGGAGAAGCCAAATTCTCATCTCCATTGTATGTTAGCACAATTCCTCTGTCAAAAAAATACTCTAATCTGATTTCTGCTTCATATTCATCAACAATAACTGGATGTTTTGTGAATCTTAATATCAAATTTCCTTCTTGTATCACAACATCTGGTTCCTGTAAAATTGCTTCTGTCTCCATTTTCCATTTTATATTAACTTCTAAATTATCTTTAATAATTAATTCCCCTTTTCTTATATTAACAGGACTCAAAAATCTCCTGCTTCCTGGTCCTTCAGAAACAACTTCAAAAATTGCTTTGTCTATATCATGCATCAGCTCTTTCGTTTGATAAAACGTATTCTTATCACGCATCTTATTAATAATCGGCACTCCTGCACCAACTAATAAAGTAATGGCGACAATGCCTAAACCCATGTAGATAATTGCAGATATCCAAACTACGCCCTTTTTC
>CAYHJT010000132.1:0-3123 GCA_964356985.1 Candidatus Woesearchaeota archaeon | reverse complement strand
ATGTTTTTTATCATAAATTAATTTTTCATAAGCTTCATCAGAAAAGATATACAAATTATATTGAACAGCCAAATCCGCAATTGCTTCCAAAGTTTTCTTGCTTAATACATTTCCAGTTGGATTTGCTGGTGTATTAATTATGATTGCTTTTGTCTTTTTAGGGTCAATCAATCTTCTTAATCTATCAGGATTTATTTCCAATTCCTCATCCTCTCTTAATTCCAAAGAAACTGGAAAAGCGTCAAATAATTCGAATGTTGGCAGATATCCAAGAAAGCTTGGATTAGGAATAATTATCTGCTCAGAAACATCTAATGTGCAGGCAGTCGCTAATAATATTGCTTCTTGGCTTCCGCAAGTTACAACAACATTGTCTGGATGAACATCTTTGAAATTATTCTCTTTTTCTAACTTTTTACAAATAGCCTCTTTTAGTTCTTTTCTTCCACCAGCAGGGCTGTAATGATTGCATTTATCTGCGAATTCTCTAGTAAATTCAACTATTGGCTGAGGAGCGGGAAAGTCTGGCTCGCCAGGTCCTAATGATATAACTTTTTTATCTTCTGCTGCTATTTTTAATAATTTAGAAATAACTGCCTCTGGCAATTCCACCTCTCTTTCTGAAATATGAAGCATAATATTGCCTCTACTTATAGATTTAAATATCTTTCTTAATTTAAAACAGATAATGACTAACTTAGAAGAACGAGTAGAAAATATTAGAAGAGAACTATATGAACATGTTTTATCTACAAGAAAAAATAAATATTATTGGTTTTTTAAGGCTTTAAAAACATTTAAGCACTTATCTGTAAATAAAGTTAGAGGAGAATTTTTAGAAAAATATTACTTTCTAATGAGGTATATAGATGATATAGTAGATGGTTCTCATCCAAGAGATCTTCCAATAGGATTAAGATCACATTATGTTGAAGGAAGAATAAAATTTGCTACAGATTCAAAATCGCCGCAAGATGATGCAGATTATTTAATGTTACATTGTTTTAATTTAGCAGAAAGATTAGGTCTAGATTTTACTCAAGAAACTTTAGATATTTTAGCATCTTTACATTTTGATGCATCAAGAGTTGGAAGAAATAGAATTTTTACTAAAGGTGAATTGATGCAACATTTTTATTCTCTTGATATAAGAGGGACAACAAGATTAGCACTTAAAATATTTCAAGAAGATCCAAGAAAACAATCTTTATTAGAAAATCTAGCAAGAGCATCTAGAATATATTACAATTTAAGAGATTATGACGAAGATATAAGCTTAGGTTTTATTAACATACCATCTGAGGATATCGATAGTTTTCAGATACCAATAGAAGAAATAAAAGACAAACAATCCCCTGCTATCAGAGAATGGATTCAAGCAGAATCTAATACAGGATTGGAATTATTAGAAAGGTATAAAATAATAATGAGTACAGCACAATTTAGATTATTAACAAGATTAACACTTATGTTAGTTTATTATAAACCTGCTAGAAGATATTTTGAAAAAGCGTTAAAAGATTAATAGATCTTATTTATGTTCATGACTAAATCTTCCATATTCTAAAGGAGTAAAACGACAATATCCTAAAAATAGTAATGTACCACTTCTTCTCTCAGCTATATAAAGTTTTTGTAATGGAGGAGGTTCTTTCCTAAAATCATCTGCTGTAGATTTTGGATCGTCAACAATAGGAATAATCATCTTTCCATCTTTAACAAGCATAGTTAACAATTCTTTTGGAAGTTCAGGTGATGTAGCAGTTACTAATATTCTATTAAATTTATATCCTCTAAGAAATCTCGTAAGAAAGTTTTCAACTATTAGAGGAGATCCTGGACACCAATGTATGTTATTTAATCCAAGCCTTCCAAAATTTTGTGAAGCCTCTTTAAACATCCCATAATTTGAATCATGGGTATTTACAAGAGTGGTTAATCTGCTGAGTAATGCAGCTGTATATCCAGAACCTGTTGGTAATTGTAGTACAGAATGTGACGGTCTTGTATCTAATTGAGTTAAAATACGCATTATATAACTAGGTTTTGGAACAGACCTACCATATGCAAAAGGATTGTAGTCTAAAGGAGATAGGTAAACAACAGGAATTGGAAAATCAAAATAACTAAATTCTCTCAATCTTGGATGAATAAATTCTTCTCTTGGTATTTCTGCAAATGCTTGTATAACCCTTTCTTCAACCCCATCTCTTCGAGCATTAGCAATAATTTCTTCTTTAGTCTTTGGTATATCTTTTTGTGAACGCATAAATTCTACAAAACCATCTAAAGATTCGTCTTTTGGTCTTTCCATAGAAGCTGGAGCTACTACCCCAGGAGCCCAAACACTAAGGTTAGATACAATAGCCACCCTCTTTTTTTCCTCAGACATATTCTTTAATATATTAATTTAATATATAAATCTAATTTACTACTTTTTAATAGATTATATCAACAGCATATAAACCTTATTAAATATTGCATTCAAAAACTTCTTCGAAAATTCCTTATTGGGTTCAAAATAATTTAAGTATAAATAAATTAATTCATGACATTTCCTAGCTATTTCTTTGATATTTAGTTCATAGCAGTTATTTATGTGTTTTATCAACAATAAAGAATCTTTAGTTTTATATCTCTGAAATGGCAGTAATATGCTTAATAATGAAAATTCAAATTCAAATGCAATTGCAATAATCTCAGGATCTTTCATCGCAGCTTCTTTAAATTTATCATAAAACACAGGTCTTGGACAGGTCTTCTTTCCCCTTAATTCATTTTTATAATATTCTAATAAATAATGTCCATACCCCTTCTCAATTAATTCAGAATTAGAAAACAGGTCTTTTAATAATAATATCGATGTATAACCAACCTTATTAAATAAATTCTTAATTTTATTTCTTGAATATTTCAGTTTATTCAGCAATCTTTTATTCTTATTAAATATCTCTTCAAAAGCAGCATATATCTGCTTGTATTCTCCCTTGTAAACCTGTACAGAATGCATTATCTCATGCAATATTAATCCAACTAATGCCTTCTCATTTTTTAATATGCCTGTTTTCTTATCGATGTGTATAACAATAAGGTTTCTATCTTTATGATTATAGGAAAAGCTGC
>CAYHJT010000131.1:0-3168 GCA_964356985.1 Candidatus Woesearchaeota archaeon | reverse complement strand
ATTTATTTCAGGAGAGACAGGATACTCGTCTATATCAATAATATAATAATCTTCTTCTAGATCTTCAATATTCTGAATAGAGTCCTCAGTTTTTAATACCCTGTTAATAAGCTCTAGATTATGATCTGAGGCGAATACTTGTGTAGATAGTAAAATCGTTACAAACAACAAATATGCAATATGTCTCAATTTCATAGTTTAATTGATTATTTTTATATTTATAAACTTTTCTATTTTTATTACCTGATAGTGAATACATTAAAAGCTTTTTATTTACCTTATCTTATAATCTAATAGGAAATAGTTTATTTAACCCGCATAGGTATATTTTATTAGAAAAAGTTCTTATTTAAGCAACCATAAAATAGCAAGATTCGACATAAAAATTAGGGTACGTAATAAGTTTGAGTCTTAAGTGAAAAATTTGTAGTTTTAAAAGCAAAAATATATAAACTAATAGTTAATAATTAATATAAAAATGGAAGTAGAACTAAAGCAAATTACTAAAGAATTAAAAATTATTAAAGATAAAGTAATTAAAATAGAAAATGAACTAGAAGATTTATCTAATGATATGCAGGAAGTTAAACCAGAATACATTGAAAAATTAAAAAAAATTCAAGAACAGAAAGGTAAGATCTTTAACAATAAGGAAGAATTTCTTAATTACTTGAAAAATGAATTATGAGGTAAAGCCTAATCTACAGGACATTCTTTCTAAGCTTAAGAAGAAAGACAAGAAAGCTTATAACTAGATATTCAATAAAATTGAAGAAATAGTTAATTCTGATCCCGAACATTATAAGAATCTTAAATACGATTTAAAATATTTTAAAGCAGTTCATATTAAGAAATCTTTTGTATTAGTATTTCATTATGATAAAGAACAACAATTAGTTTCTTTTTTAGATTATGATCATCATGATAATATTTATAAGAAAAGATATCTGATCTGAAATGTAATAAATAGGCTTTAAATAAAGGAATTAATATTAAATAACAATATTCCTTCTTAAAGGTACTATCTTAACAGCCATAAAATTATTGATTTTTGAATATGAAGCCTATTGCTAGCTTGATCCCAGACTATGCTTCTTTTTCCATCAATTACGTCTGCTGATACTTCATGAAGTCTATTTGCTGGAAGACAGTGCATGAATAATGCATCATCTTTCGCTTTGTTAAATAATTCTTTATCTACCCTATATTTTCTGAAGATGTTCATTCTTTTGATTAAATCGGATTTTGGAATTCTATAACTCATCCAAGAATCTGTGTAGACAATATCTGCTTCTTGAATTACTTTTTCAGGATTTGTTGTGATTTCAATATTAGAACCTGACGATCTTGAGAATGCTTTTGCTTTTTCTAAGACTAATTTTTGAGGCTCATATTCTGTGCCTGTAGGACACGCTACTGAAATATCCAGTCCTAGTATGGAGGATGCGAATATTAAATCATGCGTAACATTATTATTACCATCACCAAAATAAGCTATTTTTAAATTTTCTAATTTCTTTTTCTTTTCTTTTATAGTCATCAAGTCTCCTAAAATTTGGCAGGGATGAGCATAAGAAGTTAGTCCATTGATTACTGGAATTGAAGAAGAGTTTGCAAATTTAGCTAATTCATTATGATCATTAACTCTAATCATATTGATATTACAATATTTTGAAATTGTTCTTGATGTATCTTCTATTGTTTCTTTTCCAACACCCCATGGAGAAAAAGCAGTATCATAACTTATTGCATGCCCTCCTAATTGAGTCATTGCTACATTGAATGAAATTCTCGTTCTTAAAGAAGGAAGTTCGAATATCATCAATAAAGTTTTTTCATAAGCTGATTTAGAATATTCTTTTGGGTTATTTTTTATGTCAATAGCTTTATGAATTAAATCTAAGATTTCTCTTTTATTTAGATCTGCTATAGATAATAGATGTCTCAAGATTTCACCTTCTTTTGATAAATCTTTTCTCTTTAAGTATTTTTTCTAATTCTTTAATGCTTTCTTTATCCAATTCATAATTAACTTCTACTATGGGTTTATTAATTTTTATTATTCTTTTTAAATTAGCTGGGGTGCCATCTATAACTATATCACAAGGTACTTTATTAACTGTTTCTTCTAATTCTTTTATCTGCTGCTTACTATAACCCATAGCAGGAATCTCATATCTTAGATGTTTATATTTCTGAAAGGTCTCCTTTATTGAACCAACTGCATATTTTTTAGGGTCAATAATAATGCCTTTGTATCTTTTAACTGCTATACTGCCAGCACCAAATGGCAGCCCACCGTGCGATAAAGACGGACCATCGCCGATAATAGCACAGAGTTTATTTTTAATTAACTGTGGTTTATCAACTATTAATTCTGATCTTGCTAAAATTACTTTAGCCTTGGGATTGTATTTTTTAATATTGTTCAGAATTATCTTTACATTTTCTTTTTTTGCACTATCAACCTTGTTGATTATTATTACATCAGCCATTAAAAAATTAACAAAGCCTGGATAATAATTAATTTCATGACCTGCACGATGAGGATCTGTAACCACAATTAATAAATCAGGCTTGATTAGACTGGTATCGTTGTTACCACCATCAAAAATTATAACCTGTGCTTCTCGTTCTACCAGTTTTAATATTTGTTTGTAATCAAAGCCAGAATAAACTACGAATCTATTATCTATCCATGGTTGATATTCCTCTTCTTCCTCTATTGTTGTATTATATTTTTTGAAATCTTTTTCACTTGCAAATCTTTGGCAAGATTGCTTAAGTAAATTCCCGTATGGCATTCCGTGCCTAATTGCAATAACATTTTTACTATGCTCTCTTAAAATTCTTGCAATTGCCCTTGACGTCTGACTCTTACCGCTACCAGTACGAACTGCTGTCACGGCGATTACGGTTTTTTTTGACCTAACCATTGTATCATTTGGACCTAATAATCTAAAAGAAGCACCTACTGCTAATACTTTTGATGCAAAAGACATCACATAATCAAAGGATAAATCAGAGTATGACAGAACAACTTCATCAATTTTAAATTTTTTGATTAAATCAGGAAGCTGTTCTTCTGGATATATTTTAATGTTTTTCTTGTACCTCGGACCTGCAAGCTCTTTTGGAAACTTTCTTTTTTCAATTCCTGGGATCTGA
>CAYHJT010000130.1:0-3170 GCA_964356985.1 Candidatus Woesearchaeota archaeon | reverse complement strand
TGACAGGATGCAACATTATATTTTGCTTATCTTAGAGGGTTGCACCAGCGCTCGAATTGATGATTTTATTTAAAATTATATTTTATTCAAGAATATACGTCGGGAGAATTAACTTTTATTCTTAAGGCTTCTTCATAACCCCTATCTAGAATCAATTCAAGCAAGCTTTTTGATTTATCTCCTATTCCTTTTATTCTAAGATCTTTTAAATTTCCATATTCTTCAAAATACTTTGATATTTGATTTTCAAAATTAGTTATTGTTTCTCTATTTCTTTGAAACTGAGTTAATCTTGTAGCGGTAGTAGTCATACAAAGTAGACTATAATAATATTGCGCTAGTTCTCTGTTGCTATAATCTTTCATATTAATATCCTGTAAAATGCTCTACTCGAATGTCAGATTCTTTAATGCCAATAGATTTTAATTGATTAGTCATTGAATCTACCATTGCAGTTGGACCGCAAATATAAAAATATTTATTTTTTACGCTTGTATTATACTTAATCATATTAGAATCAATAAATCCAGTTAATCCTTTGTAATCTGTTTTATGATCTTTTGGATCGTTTACTGTATAGATTATTTTTATGTTTTTATTCTTACTAGATAATTTCTCTAAATCATTTAAGAAAGCTATCTCTTCCGGAGTTTTTGAGCCATAGAATAAAGTGATTTTTTGACTAGACTCAACATCAGTAAGATATTTCAGCATTGATCTGAATGGAGTAATGCCTATACCTCCAGCTATCATCACTATATCTTTATCGTCGCTTAGCAAGAAGTGACCGAATGGACCCTTTACAGTTATCTTATCACCTTTTTTTAGGGATGTAAACTTTTTCTTATATTCTGATTTTGTAATTCTAGAAGAAACAATAATAACATCTTCTGTCGGAGATGATGCTACACTAAAATCTCTGTAATTTCCTTTCTCGTCATTTACATCAAGAAAGAAAACAAAATAATTTCCTGGCTTATAATTTATACCTGGATTTTTAAATATCACAGTTACGATTGTTGGAGTTTCTTTCCTTATTTCTAATACTTCGAATTCCATTATATATCAATTAAAATCCTGTCTTTATTTATTTTTACTTTATAGACCTTATTACAGATTTTTTACAAAAAATAGATTTATAAATTTTTTCTAATAGATTATTGATATGGAAGAGATTGATTTCAAAAGAATAGAAAGGATAAACGAGATTTTTGAATTACTTGAAGTAAGAGACCCTAATATTTTTCAAATTGATGGAAAAGTAATATTAGACAAGTCAGAAGCTCCATTGATGGCTGCTAGAGCATTTAATTATCATTCACAAAGAATTCCGGAAACATTTTCTATTTATGACTTGCAAGACTATACAATATCATTGCACCAATCAATTCAGGAAAACGAAGATACTCCTAACGATTATGAGCGCCAAGTTAGAAGAGACGGGATGTATTTTGGAAATAAAGATACTATTTTCAGAAGAAGTCATAGGAATATGAGACTAGTGCTGCAGGAAATGGATGTGATTGATAATTTGGAAGATTTTGTAAAAAGAATTTCTAAAAATGCTGTTCCAAAAATAAATGATACTGTGATTAGAAATACGAGATATATAAATTCATTATATCACTTTTTAGACAAAGAATACAGCTTAGAAGATGTCCTAGAATTAAGGCGTCAATTTGTACTTAGAAATACTGCAAAAGATAAACCGAGATATTATAATGATGGTAAGCAATTAGAGTTTAATTTTGAGTATAATCAAGAATAGGGACAAAATGGGATTAGAAACACTAATTAAAATAATAAATGAATATAATGTTGTAATATATAAAAAAGTTCCTTCTTATCCTGATGTAAATCAAAAAATAATTTATATAGGAATTAGTGATAACTCTGATTTAGAGATTCGCAAATTTCTTCGCGGCGCTGTGATGTCACATCCAATATTTCATGGATATAGTCTGGAATCAATGCAGGGAAAACCCAGACGCAGGGAAAATGATGACTTAATTAACAGATTAGTTGAAGAAGCTTATCAAGATGAAAATGTTCTTAATATTGTAAAAGAAAAATTAGATTTGTATCTAAAATTACTTTAAGAAAACTTTAAAAGCTTAACTCCATATATTATTATTACAGTGAATGGTCTTTCATTATCAATAATACATAGTCAAGAAAAGCATGATAGACGCGAGCGTTTGATACTTAATGGAGTACATGTTAACTCTAATAAATATAATGATGTAGACAAAGACGCAATATTTAGACGCGATAATTATAAGTGTGTTTATTGCGATTTTTCAGGATTTCTTACTTTAGATCATTTAATACCAAGAAGCTTTAGATTTGATTATGGGATGCCTTATTACATTTACAATAGCCCTAGCAACATCGTTAGTGCTTGCAGATATTGTAATGAAGATAAATCCAATCTTCCTTTGGAACATTTTCTAGATGATCATGAAGAATTCAAACCAAGATTCTATTCAAGAACTTTGTATGTAAGCGATAAAATATTCCATGCTCTTGGATTATTAGAACAAAGAAAAATATTCTTGGAACAACATTATTCTAAATTAAGAAAGCCTGTAAATGGTATTGGAAAAATCGATTTAATAACAAAAATAGAAGATTTGGAACTAGAATTATTTCATTAATTTATTTTATATCCGCGAAGCATTCTGCCAAGATATAAAGAGGGGTGTGTTGCCTCTGCTTAAAATCTATGGTTGCACCAGCGATCTATTTTAATTTATTGATAAAAAAATTAAATTTAGGGTTACATTCTTTGTTCTAATAATTTAGGTGTTATTCCTATTCCACTCTCTTCCTCTTGAATATGTTGTAGTAAACGTTGCAATTCTGAATGATCTTTTCCTCTGAATTCGTGTTCCTTTAAACCCTTAAGATAATCATATACATCTCGATTAATAAATCCATAACTAAATTTAACAGAACAGGATGCTCTAAGGTTTACGATTTTATCATTTGTATCTTTATTATTATCTTCAATTTCTATTACTGGATAATCACCAAGATAATTAAATTTTATTTTAATTGCAGAATTTGAATATCTAAATTCATAATCTCTTTGTATTCTTTCTAATTTTAATGCCATAATGGATCTTATGAAGAAAAACTTTTAAATCTATTGTTTAAGGAAAAAATTA
>CAYHJT010000129.1:0-3307 GCA_964356985.1 Candidatus Woesearchaeota archaeon | reverse complement strand
CCTTCAACAGCAAATACAGGAACTTATACAACAACATGCGCAATAACAGATAAAGTGTCAAATTCAGTAACTTTAAGCGCAGAATATACAGTAGAAGGCACTGGCGGCGGCGCGTCTAGTAGTAGCGGAGGCGGTTCAACAACTAGCGGGGCTTTAGAGCAAAAGAGCACAAATTTCGTAGAGATTAATCCAGGCACGCCAGCACTAGTAAAGAACTTTGATGCAGATTACGGATTAAAAGAGATATCAATTTCTGTAAATACAAAAGCAACAGATGTTAAGATTAGTGTATCAAGATTTAATGGAAATCCTCCTTCAGGAGTATCTGCAAAAAGTGGAAAAGTGTATAAGTATCTTCAGATTACACAAGAAAAATTAGATGGAAAATTAGCTTCAGCAACAATTACAATAAAAGTGGAAAAAGCGTGGGTAAATACTAATGGCCTGTCAAAAGAAGATGTAATAATATCTAAGTTTAACGGTGGTTCTTGGAAGGAATTGCCAACAAGTTATAAAGAAGAAGATGCAAGCAATTATTATTTTACAACAGCCGTTAATTCATTCAGTTTCTTCGCAATAAGCGAGAAAGTTAAAGAAGCTGCTGAAGCGCCTAGGCCAACACCAGTGCCACAATTAGGCCCAACAACAAACGCAGCAAGCTCAGTATGGTTCTGGCTGATAATAGTATTAATTATAGTGATAGTAGTTGTATGGTGGTTTGTAAAAAAGAAAAGACATTAATTAATTTTAAATAAAGACAAAATTATCAGATAGAATTAAATTTTATATATAAATTACAATCTAAAAATTATAAGTAATATAGGATAAGTATTTCATTATTAATTATAATCTATAACAATTAGGCTATTTTTTGTAGGTTCATGCCTTAGCAATTTAAACCAGATTCAAATCTTTCTCAACCATTAATTTTATTAATTCTTCAAAAGAAGTTTTTGGATTCCATCCAAGTTTTTCCTTTGCTTTAGTGTAATCTCCAAGCAATTCGTTTACCTCGGCAGGCCTGTAAAACATAGGATGCTGAATAACAAATATTTTATCTTTATTTTTTCTCAGATTTTTTATTACATCATCTGCCCCACTATTAGAAAGATTATGCAAATCGCAGGTTTCATATCTTAATCCTGCACAATTAAATGCAATATCTAAAAATTCCCTTATTGAATGATTCTCGCCAGTTGCAATAACATAATCCTCTGGCTCATCTTGCTGAAGCATAAGCCACATTGCTTCAACATAATCTTTTGCATATCCCCAATCTCTTTTTGCATCTAGATTTCCTAAAATTAATACATTATCAGCTCCATTTTTTATTCTCGCAATATTTTGAGTTATCTTTCTTGTAACAAATTCTCCCCCCCTTCTAGGGCTTTCATGATTAAAAAGTATCCCAGAGCAGGCAAATATATCATATGATTCTCTGAAGTTTCTTGTAAGATCAAAACCAGCTACCTTTGTGATTCCATAAGGGCTTCTGGGATGAAATGGAGTATTTTCTGTCTGAGGAGTTTCCCTTACCTTGCCGAACATCTCTGAAGAGCCTGCGAAATAAAACTTGCATTTAGGATTATGCGCGCGAAGTGCATTTAAGACATTAAGAGTTCCTTCTATATTGATTCTAATAGTTGACGCACCATCTTCAAAAGATTCAGCAACAAAGCTCTGCGCAGCAAGATGATAGCATTCATCAGGCTTAACTCTTTCAAAAGTAGGCGAGAGGCTTGAATAATTTTCTATTGTTCCTGGATGCAGGTTTATTTTATCTCTGATACTATTTATTCTTCCGAGTCTTTGTATACTGTCTTCTAAAGCAACTCTTCTTACTACACCATGAACATCATAACCTTTTTCTAATAAGGATTCTGCCAAATAAGAGCCGTCCTGCCCTGTTATGCCTGTTATTAGAGCCTTTTTCATTTTAAATTCACATTACTCCATCTTAAAAACATGCTTATAGAAAGATATATAGTTCAGAATGCAGGTATTTAAAATATTAGAATTTAACTAATTTCATGATATTAAAATTATTAGGCGCACTAGATATTTTCTCAGCGTTAATATTACTCATGCTTTCTTTTAATGCTAATATATTCACAGCATTATTAATATTTTCTGGTTTGCTTTTATTAGTTAAAGGGCTATTTATTTTTTCAGGAGATTTATCAAGCATAGTTGACTTAATCGCAGGCATTACACTGCTTTTATCTTTAATTTTTACTATTCCTAATTTTATGCTCTTCATTTTATCTTTCTTTCTTTTAGAGAAAGGAATTGTTAGTTTCCTTTAATCTTTCTGAAAATCCAAGCAGTCAAGAAAAACTCTCTTCGATACATAGTTTTATCATACAAGAAAGAATAAATATCAAGCAAAGAGTGAAATGCCATTCCCAAAAAAATATAAAAGAACCCTATCCAGAGAAGTCCAAGTAAACCAACTAGAATATGAAATTCAACTGTATGAAACAAATGAAAATCTCCTCTTTGTTTTAAGCCCCTTGTTTTCTCAGCTAATTCTTGTTTTTTTATTTTCTCATGATATTTAAAAGAGTGGAACAATCCTAGTTTTTTAGTTTTAAGAACAGAGCACATATAATGATCAAAGTCAATTAAAAATGTTGACAAGAATAATAGAATTACATAGACATAATTAAGTTGAGGTGCAGTTATCCAAATTAATATAGAAAAGATTGCTCCAAATATTATGTGATAGCGCGGTAACATTTTATCCCTCTATTTGCTTTATAATATCTGCAAATGCAGGGCGGGTTATAAGTATTCCTACTGTCACGCCTAAGATTGTTGTGAATGCAAAACCCCTGAATAAGCCTGCTCCTGCCCAAAACAATGGAAGCATTGCAGCTACAATTGTGACAAACGCACCTAAAATTATGAACAGAGCTCTTTTAACTCTAGATTTTATATTTGAGCTATCATTTGATTTAGAAACAGACTCATCCAATATTACTATCTGGTCGTTTACACCAGTTCCAAGACCAGCTATAATGCCTGCAATAGCGGGAGCATCAAGATTCCATTTTATAAACGCTGCAATGCCCAAAGTTATTATTGCTTCAGAAAACATAGTTAGTATTACTGCTAAAGTCAATTTTAGTTTCCTGTATCTTACAAAAATAGCGATTGAAACTATAAGAAATACTATAAGACCTAAAAGAACAATACTTCTTGAAAATTCTTTGCCTAAAGAAGGAGAAACATTATCTAATTTTATTATTTCTAATTTATAAGGTAAACTTCCCGTAATTAAAATAGTTTGGAGCCTGTTCATTGA
>CAYHJT010000128.1:0-3310 GCA_964356985.1 Candidatus Woesearchaeota archaeon | reverse complement strand
TTTCCCATAAAGTTATTTTTATTGTAGCATAAAATTCAATGTCTCTATCAGTCGGTATCGTCTGAACACAATACAACATATAGATAACAAAACTACTAAATTCATACCATTCTACTTCAAAATAGAGCTACCAAAGCCTCGCTACGAACGTATTATTGTAAGCCGTAATAACAAAGGTAGAATCCTACAAGCTATACCACCAAAGTAATTAGATCAATATTAATCACACTTTCGGTTTATTTTCTGTATCCAGTATCTAATGTCCTCGTTCAGGACATAAAGGTAAGATTTTAATCAATTAGGTCACGCACAAGAATTACTAAATTTGGATATTCAAAAGGGTGGTTTAATTTTTGAATATCAGATATCCTCAAGACATGGCTACAAAGGCTAAAAATGAAATACCTCACGAAGAACTAGATAAAAACGAAGATAAGAATTCTGCTAGATATATAAAGTTAGGCTCTAAGAATGTAATAAAAATGAACAGGGATTCTGGTGAGATTGTGGATGCCCCGATTGTACTAATAGATAAAGTTATATTCCCAATAAATAAATGCCCATATTGCGGTAGTGAAGTAACTTTTCATAAAAGAATACAAGAAAATGGCGATATGGGTAATGTTTTAAAAACTGCTAATAGCTTTGGTTCTGAAGGATATACTTATATAAAGTACGATTATTGCTTAGATTGTCATAAAGAGTTTATTATAGAAGTCTATATCTGGAAATTTGAAAAATAGAATATCTATTACTTAGCTTAATCTGGATGATGCTCTATATAGTTCTCGTTCTGACGAAGGCGTTTTTTTTGCATCTATAACGCATGACCAACTTCTTGTAATATCAGGATTACTTCATCAAAAGATTCTTATAAAGTAAGTGTGCTTCTAACTAGCATTGACTTACGTTGTAATCATTCAACGATTCAGATTAATGGATTGAGCTCTAAAAGAAGCCACGATAGCTAAATCACGATCTCTTTAAGAGCTAGAACTACTTCTAGTTAGGCATTTATAACCATTGAAAATTCATTTCTAGCTGATCATTGTCGAAATGCATTTATCTCCCAAAGTTATGCCTTAGTCAGCGGTTAGACTGACACGAAGCCGATGAAGTGCCTTTTCCTTCTGGTCTATCCAGTTGGCAACCGTTTTTGTATATATCCTTTAGTTCTTGATTTGAATATATGACTATAATAAATAAATATAGACACAAGTTGTCAGTACCTATACTCATTCACTATCTATCTATGCGAATTTAAAACAAGAAGTTCCGCAATAGATTTTACTGAACGTTGTAAATGTTCAAAGAATTAAAACAAAAAACTCCATCCAGTTAGGTTGGAGTGGAGTTTTTTATCCATAACCACACCTAACGTAGTTCCGAGTTGCTATGTTTTTAATCTTATGTTTTTATTATAACATGAAGTGACATGAACATCAACCTATTCTGACTTTCAGAATTACTTTAAAATTAGAACTATAGTTTTTAAAATAGTAAGTGCTGAATTTAAAAACATACTTATTTCTATCTCAAGCTTATGAAAATTTGCTTTTACTTTATCCCATTCACTAGAATCTATGGGTAAATCTGTATGCTGGCGATGCCACAACACTATACTTATTAAGTCATAGTGACCACTCACTATCGCTACAGAAATAGCTGTAGCCTTCTCTGGATCAAATGTGGGGCCGTAAGTAGGGAAATACTGATTAACTTCTCCTCTTACCCCATATAGTTGAGCTCCCCAACTACTAGCATGTGAGGTTTTACTTAGAATTTGAAAAGATTTCTTAAATGATGAAATGCCTCTACTTTCTAAATCCTTTTCTATAGCAGTTTCGTTAAAGTTCTTTTTAAATTCACTATTATTTTGATAGTCTTTTAGACTTTCTTTCAAGAATAAATCTAATAACTTTGGATGAAAATGTAAATATTGTAACATGGCAATATTACTCATTAGACTACGGATTAATACAAAACAATCACCATATAATCCACTCTGAAGTAGAACTTTTATACTTTCTAAATGCTGAATTGAACTATTTAATAATATAAGGCAAGCCTTGTTGTATTTTATATCTATATTATTTTCAACGTCGTTTATCAATAAATCTTTAGTCTTTAGAATATTTTCTAAACCAAAAGAATAAATCGGGAAAAGTGTTTTTAACATATTCTTTGTTTGTACTAAGATTTTATTTTCTTTATCTTCAAAAATATCCATAATTATTCAAGATAAAATAACAAAAACTGGCGGTAATTGCCAGTCTTTACTTATCTGATTTTCAGATTATACTTCAAATGCTTTTACGGCAGATCTGTAAGAACAAAAATCACAATCAGGCGATGAAGTAGGCAGTATTTTGCTAAGTAGGCATTTGTGGGCATCAATGATTGTTTGTTCAACCCAGCTATCATTACCTTCATAAGGGATTATCTTTATATCAAATTCAAGTTTCCCGTCAAAAGCTTCTTTGTCTGTTTTGCCATTACAATAAACAAAATAGCCAGTACTGCTTACTTTAAAATCATTCATTCTAAAAAGCCACTGATATATCTCCATCTGTCGTTTATAGCTTATCTGCCAATCTGCATCTAAACTAACTTCTTCAGTTTTAGCAGTAGCTTTGTAATCAACAATACTTAATTTTCCTTTAGTATCCACCCATAAATCATCTATCCCACCAGTAATTAGTAGACTAGTTTTCGGATGTAGATACTGGATTCCTCCTCCTAGAGAATCACGCCATATATCCATTTTTTCGTGTTGGAACGGGACTAGATCTAAGCCGTAAGTTTTCATTAAGGGATGAGAAGTACCGTTTGCTCTATGAACATCAAATTCTTTTTTAAGTAATTTATCTACAGCGACATTAAGACTGAAAGGTGGGCCAGATGGTTGTGATACGCCTAGCCGTCTATCAAGATAAAAACATCTTTGACATTTCAAAAATAATTCTAGTCTTGTACGACTTAATTTATATGGGAGCTTTGATAATGGATCAAAGAGGTTTCTTTTTCGTTGTGGGTTATAAAATCTAGACATTGGTTATTTATTTTAATCTGAAATTATTAAATATAGCAAATTGAAGTAAAACAAAACGCCCTTTCGGGAGCGTCTGCATTACTTATATAGCTTTAATTTTCTTTATCTTTAGGCGGATTTGGATCGTTGCCATACGAATCTTTACTCCTAATTTTTCCATCTCTTCCTTGTATCACGAGATCAACTTCATCTTTTTTCGCCTCTCTTTTACCTGAATCAATCGCATTTGATTGTAGTCTGTGATGGCTTATAAGTAGC
>CAYHJT010000127.1:0-3374 GCA_964356985.1 Candidatus Woesearchaeota archaeon | reverse complement strand
AGTTACACTATGATGATCTCTCAAATAAGTAAATACATCAATAAGATTTTGAAAACCTTCTGAATCATCAGGATTACTAGTCACAATAGGTGTTTGCATTTGATGTGTCATAGAGGCTATAAAATCAGTTATTCCTGTTTGGGTAATATCTTCATGAAGTCTGGAATTAGCTAGTTGATTTGCGCGCAAAGCTTTTCTATATCTACTCCAGTCATAAGTTTGCCACCAAGGTAATTCTATTGGTTCTTCATATTCTTCCATAAGTATATAGTGTAATATGTATTTTTAAGCTTTGTTGTTTTAGGTTTTTAGGAACATAAATAGAAATTTTAATAAGTGATAATGCCCTATATTTTAATATGGTTTTAATGAAATCTGGAAATAAATTGAAATTGGAAGATAAAGCTCCTGACTTTAATCTTGTTGGAACAGATGGAGAAGATTACTCTTTAGGTGATTTTAAAGGAAGGCCTTTGCTAGTTATTTTTATGTGCAATCACTGCCCATATGTAAAGGCAAAGCTGGATTATATAATAAAACTAGCTAAAGATTATGAAGGAAAAATTCATGTTGTAGGAATTAATTCTAATGACCCTGAGAATTATCCTGAAGATGATTTTGAAAATATGCAAAAGATCTCTGAAGAAAAGAATTTTACTTTTGCTTACTTATTTGACGAGGAGCAGGATACTGCAAAAGCTTATGGCGCCTCGTGCACACCTGATCCTTTTTTATTTAATGAAAAACATAAATTAGTTTATCATGGAAGAATAAATGACCAAATGGAACCAAGAGATAAGATCACAGAACATGACATGAGAAAGGCTATAGATTTGGTTTTAAAAAATAAAAATATTGACTTTGAAATATTTCCTTCTATCGGATGCAGTATTAAGTGGAAAGGATAATGGCTAAATTTTCTTGGACTCATAGGGTAAATGAAGGCGTACAGTTTCGTGGTCCAGATTCAACTATAGAAGTAGTTGTTGATAAAATTTTAGGCTATGACGGTTTCAGAAACGCGACTATTACAATTACAGGAGTTCCGAATGTTGATGAAACTGATATAGAGTGCAATACCTATCATAGATTAACAGACGATATCTCTTTAAGAATTTTGCCCAGAAGACTTGGTAAAGGAAAAGCAGTAAGAATGGAATATGTTTTTCCAGATGAATATGATGTACATGAATACTCAGTTAAAAAACAAATTTAATTCAATAAAAAGAAAAACTAACAGAATTAGTTTCAATTGCTTCTGCGGCAATTTCTACAGAACCTCTATAAAAGCCTATAGAAAAAAATATATATACCTGCTTACTTGATTATTTACTATGGAAACAGTAACCATACCAAAGAAAGAATACGAAACCCTGAAAAGACAAGCAAAAGTAGATATTGATCTATTAAGACAATTCATGAGCAGCCTTGCTGACATCAAAGCAGGGAGAGTCAGAAGAGTCAGATAGATTTATCATTTTTCACTAATTCTTTGATTTCCTGTTCGAAATTGTCAAGAAGCAAGAAAACTGTGTTTATTGTTTTTTGTTGATCTTTCTTGTTACTAATTGCTATCAAATAAACAGCTTCAAGCTCTTCATATATAAGATAATATGCTCTGAATTTGTCATGCTTCTTTTCTCTAAACCAAGGAACTCTAAGTTGATCGCCTACATTTAATGGTTTTTCAGCAAGCTGATTCTCTATCTTTCCAAGCCAATCGTTAAATTCTTTTGGATATTTTTTAAGCTCTTTATCGAATGTTTTAGAATGATAAACTTTGTAAACCATATCATTAAATTATTCTTTTATCTTTATAAATTATTAGTGTTTAATATATATTCCCGCCATCTTCGTAACTTCTCCGCTTGACTTCGTCAATGTTCGACATATACTCGTGGAATAATTAACAAGGATTAGTTTCAATTTATGTCCCACATTTCTGCTGCTTTATTTACAAGAGAATCAAAGAAGCTTTCTTTATAATAAACTAATAGTTTTATTACTTCTTCTTCATCTATTAATAAACTGTATGTAATTTTTCTTCCTTCTTTAATTTCTGTAATAACATTAGACTTAATTAATTTCTTGATGTGCCATGATACTGTAGATGGCGATAATCCTACGAACTTTACAATATCCTGATGGTAAGGTTTTTTATTGGTTAAAATAAAAAGTATAATTCTTCTAATGCTTTTTTGTCTTAGGAGGCTGAGCAGCTTCATATTTTCAAACTTAATATTTGCAAGAAAATAGCGGATATTATTTCCATCCTTTTCCTGCTTGATCAGACCGTGCTTGTTTAGAAAATCCAGATGGTATTTCAATATTCCTATTGGGATTTTGCTTTTTCTTTCCAATTCCCTAAAATGCGACCCGGAATATTTTCTGACAAGCTCGTATATTTTTCTTCTATTCTCTAATTCCAATACTTTCTTGTTTTTTTCATTTAAATATTCATATGGCATATTATTTTTTTAATATTCCAAAAAAGAAACACAATATTATTATGAATTCTAATAATACAGCAATTGGATCTATCAAACTGATTTCAGGAATAAATAATTCAGAAGATGCTAAAAATCCTTTTACAGCAAAAAGAAGGAAAGCTATGCTTACGAATAAAAGCCTTTTTCTACCATCTCTTTTATAGGCAATGATGGTAATAAAAAATAGAATTATAGCTAGTAATCCTATTACAAAACTTAGAAGTTTTTCAAGCTCCAATCCTAATAGCATTAATTCGCCACCTGTTTCTTGTGCAATAGCTATTGGCAAGAACGAAAATATAATCGCTAGTGTAAATAATGCGAAAGGTTTAGTTTTCATGTTTAATTTTTTATGATTAATGTATTTAAAGTTTTCATTTTATAAAGCAAATAGTACAAAAATCGAACAATAGAAAAGCTTATAAATAAGAATAATACTATGAATAATGTAATTTCTTAAGCATTCGGGGATCAAAAATGAGTGATACAAAAAGGCATGTTAGAAAAGGTACAACAACTGTAGGCATTGTATGCAAAGACGGAATAATATTGGCAGCTGATAAAAGAGCTACGGCTGCAGGAAGAATAATTTTAAACAAATCCGTTGACAAGGTTGTTAAATTAACTGATGATTTGGTAGTTACTACAGCAGGAAATGTATCAGATATTCAGCTTTTAACAAAATTAATCAAAGCTGAAATAACTTTAAAGACAATTAGAACTGGAAAGAAGCCAAGCGTTAAAGAAGTGGCAAATTTATTAGGAACAATTACTTATCAAAATATAAGAAGATTTTCAACAATTCCTGGCATTACAGCATTTTTGCTTGGCGGAAAGGATAATGTTGGATTTCATTTATATGAGTTAAGCCCTGATGGGTCTGTT
>CAYHJT010000126.1:0-3447 GCA_964356985.1 Candidatus Woesearchaeota archaeon | reverse complement strand
GGATACTTCTGAGCCTTCCCTTACAGATTTGATTTCTATGCCTTTAGCCCATGGATTAGGATTAATTGCTAAAATAGCTAGTACTATGGCTACTATCAAGATCCAGACCCGCATTGTTAGTATTTTTCTCATGTTATTGAATATTCTGTTTAGATTCTTTTCTTAGTTGGTATGAAATTAATATAGGAGCGTTCATGCAGTAGGTCATGATAATATCTACAAGCAACCCTATATTTATTATTAAGAATATTTCCTTGAAGACTGATGACGTTGATAACATATAACCAACAAAGACTGCTGCAATTGAAGTTATTGTCATTGTCAATCCTGTTTTCATTGAGCTTAAGACTCCTTCTATCGGGGTGGGTTCTCTTTTCTTTAGAACTCGGGTGGTTTGTAAAATATCTGTGTCTACTGAGTAACCTATCAACATTAGTAAAGCTGCGATTCCTGCTGTGGAAATTCTGAAATCGATTAAGTTCAAGATTGCTATTGTTACTGTGATATCAAATAGAGCTGCTAATACAACTGCGATGCTTGGAATAAAAGATCTGTAAGCTATGAAGACTACTAAGGCCATCAGGATAAATGCAAAGATTAGTGCTTTTATCATCTGATTGTAGAAAGAAGTTCCTAGAGAGGAACCGACTACTTCGATAGAATAATTTTCTTCTGTTAATTTAATATTGAGAAATTCTTCTAAAGTTGATTTTAGGGTGGATTCATCTATTTCTGCGACATCTATTATGACTCCTATTTGTTCATCTGATCCAAATTCTGATAGTCTATGGATATTAACATCAGTGAATTTATTAGACAATTGAAATTTTAATGAGTTAATATCTATAGGATCTTTTGAATAAATTGTTACTGTGATGCCTCCTTTTAATGAGACGTCTTTGTTGAAGATATCATTTGTTTTTGAGACTTGGTTGAATATTACGATTAAGGAGAATATAATTAAAATAATAGGCAATATAATGAGTTTTCTGTAGTTTTTAGTGTAAAATTCTTTGAATTTATCTGCAAAAGACATGGTATAAAGCTTATTGAGAAGATTTATAAGGTTTATTGTGTTAGTGGAGAGATATTGGGGGATGTTTAATGAAGAAATATTTGATGATATTAATTGGATTGATTTTGTTAGTTACAATAACTAACGAGATTAATGCTCAAGAACAGTTGAATATAATGAATGCTACTTTGCCTAATCCTAGGGCTTCTTTTGATTGTGTTGATAGTCCTCTTACAAATAAAATCTATTGCTTTGGCGGAAATCCTTCGACAGACCAAATATTTGAATATAATCCTTTAATTGATAATTTAGTAATCAAAACCAGCGTATATCCTGCCCCAGTTAGTGGTCTTGATTGTGTAGAAAGTTCTTTCAATAATAAAATCTATTGCTTTGGCGGAAGCAATCTTAATTTAATTACAGAGTATGATCCTATTAATGATATTATACTAGTTAAGTCTGCTTCACTCCCTGTGCCAAGAAGATTTTTTTCATGTGCAGAGAATTCAGTTACACATTTAATTTATTGTTTTGGTGGAGATCCTTTGACAAATCAAATATTTGAATATAATCCCATGAATGATACTTTGGTTATTAAAAATGCTGTTTTACCAACTCCCAGAGATGGTCTATCATGTGCAGAGAATTCAGTTACACATTTAATTTATTGTTTTGGTGGAGATCCTTTGACAAATCAAATATTTGAATATAATCCCATGAATGATACTTTGGTTATTAAAAATGCTGTTTTACCAACTCCCAGAGATGGTCTATCATGTGCAGAGAATTCAGTTACACATTTAATTTATTGTTTTGGCGGGGAACATGCTGTAGGTCCTAGTAATTTCGTAGATCAAATACTTGAATACGATTCATTTAATGATGTACTAATTATTAAGAATGCAACATTACCAAGTAGCAGATTCGGATTATCGTGCAATGAAAATTCAATAAACCATTTTATATACTGTTTTGGAGGATGGAGACCAGTTTTATATTTAGACCAGATACTTGAATATAATTCATTTAATGATAGCCTAGCTATTAAATCTTTATCTTTACCATTAGGAAGAGCCTTTTTTCCCTGTACTGAAAGTTCATTAAATTATAGATCTTATTGTTTTGGTGGTGAAACACCAAGTTTAATCGACCAAATTGTTGAATATGATCCTCTTGGTAATCTACCACCTGTATTATCAACAATCGGAAACCAGATAATAGATGAAGGACAGACATTATTGATTCAACTTAATGCAATAGATCCAGAGAATCAGTCATTAATGTTTACTACAAACGCAGCTTCGGTTCTTCCTAGTCTATTTACTTTTACTCAAACAAGTAATACAACAGCCTTATTCGAATGGACCCCCACGTTTTCTGATCAAGGGAATTATGATGTTACATTCGCTGTAACAGATAGTGCAGGTGGTTCTGACAGTGAAACAATCACAATTGCAGTTAATCAAGTTAATCAACCACCAGAATTACAACCAATAGGAAATCATCAAGTAACAGAAAACCAGCAATTAATAATACAATTAGTTGCATCAGATTTTGATAATGATCCTTTAATATTTGGAGCGAGTGCATTAAGCACATTACCAAATCCTTTTTCATTTAATTCAAATACAGGATTATTTCAATGGACACCTGATGGGTTTACTAGTTATGGAGATTATTTAGTAACCTTTAATGTAACAGACGGTCAATATACAGACGAAGAAACAATACAGATTAATGTAAATGATGCACAGACAGCTAATTTATTTTATATAGGGACTCCAATAGCAGGAAATACAATCAATTTTATATTAGGAGATAGCGCAGCACAATCTCAACTTTATATCTTTGTTTTAGCTTTAGGAAATGATCAGCCGATACTATTAAGCGATGGAAGAACAATACCTCTAAATGCAGACGGAGGATTCTTTTTATCTTTAGGAATGCCTTCTTCAATAGGACTAAGCAATTCATTAGGATTTTTTAATCCACTGGGAAGTGTAATAGTAACATGGACAATTCCAAATTATATACCATCAGGATTAATGATTAAGGCAGCGTATGTTTCAATTAATCCTACAATGACAATACCACAAGGAATTATATCCATATCAAATCCTGTTACATTAATTACATCTTAATAAGCAATAAAGCTTAAAAAGGATGGTCTACTTAATTTTATACGGTATTAGTAATTAAAAAGAGGGACAATATGAATAAGAGGTTAATTTCATTGTTGCTTTCATTTGTTCTAGTTATAATTCTGATAAATGCTGTTCAGACAGAGAATCCTGGTAGTATAAAGATATTTTTAGATACTTTTACTTTTGGGGAAGGTGTAATAGTGGATGATGGGGATGTAGTGATGAATTTCAGCGGACCTGTAAGTGTGAATACCTTTGTTAAAGGCGAAATTGGAGACTTAATTACAA
>CAYHJT010000125.1:0-3484 GCA_964356985.1 Candidatus Woesearchaeota archaeon | reverse complement strand
AACTGTTTCATGCATCGTACCTCGCTCTTAATCACAGTATCTCCTAACAAAACTGCAAATGGTTCATTACCTATATGATCTATTCCATACAAAACCGCATCACCTAAACCTTTAGGTTTTTGCTGTCTAACATAATGAATGTTTGCTAGCTTAGAAATTTTTTCTATTCTCTTATACATCTGTTTATCTTTAGTTTCCAATAGATTCATAATTTCATGAGAATAATCAAAGTGATCTTCAATTGCTCTCTTATGTTTACCAGTAATAATTAATATATCCTTTATACCTGCCGCTGTTGCTTCTTGCACAACAAGTTGAATAATTGGAATATCTATTATAGGGAGCATCTCTTTAGGTTGTGCTTTTGTTGCCGGCAATAAACGAGTACCTAGCCCTGCAGCAGGAATAACTGCCTTTCTTACAGAAAATATCATTTTAACAACATCTGATTAAAAACTATATTTAAATAAGTTATTATTGTGGTAGTTAATTACTGTATAGTTATAGCATTAATTTTATAAAAAACAGATTTTCTAATATTCTTTGTAACTACTAAAACAAGCTAATGGTGATTTAAATTACACAGACATCATATTTAAGATTGCTAAATACTGAAGAAAGTCAACTAGAAAGAGCTATAGCAGAAACAGAACACTTAGGAAGAAAAAGAATTGCCCTAATTAATCCCCCATCATTTTTTTTGACAGACGATAAGGTTTTCTTTTCCCTTGGTTTGCTATACATAGCTGGTATGACTCGTGAAGCAGGACATGAAGTAAGTCTAATTGATTTGGCTGGTAGGGATAATTATGAAGACATTATGAGACAAATTGCCGCAGAGCAAAAATTTGACATTTATGGCATTACTTCAACCTCACCTCAATTTAGTTATGCTACTAAAATTTTAGGAGCAATAAAAAAAGCCCATCCGAACTCTAGAGTTGTTGTTGGTGGTCCTCATGCCATCATGTTTGCAAGTTTAAGAAAACAAAGGTTAGAAGCTTTTTTGAGAGAAGATTCTACTTTAGATGAAAGTATATTACAAGATAAGCTTTATGATTCTGATCCAAATTTTAGATCATTAGAGGTTTTTGATCAGATAGTAAAGGGAGAAGAATTAAGTATTTTTGATGTATTAAAATCTCTTAAAAAAGACAAACCTGAAAAATGGATAGATTCGCAAACCGTTGAAGATTTGGACAGCCTACCTTTCCCAGCTCGAGACTTAATTGACATGAATGGCTATACCTACAAAGACAATGGTCAACCAAAATTTGAAATGAGTGGCGGACCAGCGACAAGTGTTATGTCACAAAGAGGTTGTCCCTTTGGTTGTTTATTTTGTGCTGGCAGAAATGTTGATCTTTTTAGAAATATAAAAACTCCGGGAGGTAAGTTAAGAGCTCATAGCCCAGAAAGAATGGTCACCGAGTTCAATATGTTAAACAAACAATATGGATTTACAAGGTTCATGATTTATGACGATGAAATTAATCTAGAAAACAGAAGATTCATTGCATTGATGTCAGCATTGGAGAATAATAATTCAAGACGAAGTGCAGAAGGCCTGGAGCCATATAAATTTAGAGGATTTGTAAAATCCGAACTTTTTGTAAGACATCCGGAACAAGCAGAATATATGATGCGTGCTGGATTTGATGAGTTATTATCTGGGTTTGAATCTGGTTCTGCAAGAATACTTAAGGATCATGTTAAGAAAAACACAACTCCGGAAATAAATTATAAAGCTACTAAATTGGCTTTTGAGAGAGGAATGAAAGTTAAAGCATTGACAATGATAGGACACCCCACAGATACATATGATGATGTAATGGCTACTTGGAATTTCCTAGACAATATTGGAGCAATGGCGGAGGCAACAAATCAAAGATGGAATTTTGACGTAACCATCCTTACCCCATATCCAGGATCTCCAATTTATGATGAAATGGTATGGAATAATGGAAGATTTAAAGAGGAATTTCCTCGTGTTTTGCGTAACGGTGAGTTATATATGAGAAATGTAGACTTTTCAAAAGATTCTGCCCCCTACAAAACAGCTCCTGGTGAAGAGCAAGTTAACATAAGAACTGAAACACTATCGAGCCAAGATTTATTAAATTTAAGACAAGAAATAGATAATGATCTCAGAAGAAGATATAGGCTACAAACATATGAAAGAGAAGATATAGAACATTCAATGGGCCAAAGTTAAACGTTTTTAGCCCTATTAGCTCTCAATACCCAACCTTTATGCGTAGTAAAAGCAAGTTTTCTCACGTTATGTATAAACATAGAAGAAACCATAATTGAAAGCCAAATAAATATAGATAATATTGCTCTTGGCTTTTTTATTTTAAGTAACCCTTTCATTATGAATAAAAATAAGGGAATATGAAAATTAAATAGATTAAAATTAATATATGAATATTTTTCTACTAATTGATCCCTTGATCTCGCAGTTCTCTTTTTTTGTTGGATAATATCGATGAATCTAGCTTTGTCATATGATGCATGCATCCTAGGTAATGACTGATCTTCAACTAATCTTAATTTATATCCTTGTTCAAGAACATCTAGCGCTCTTTCCCAGGCATCACCTAAAGTTGTGTTGTTTTTGTATAACCCCCTGCGCATTATATTTAATTCGAAAGGAAAATTTTTATTATTTGGATCTGCATAAAGTTTATTATCAATTTTAACTGAGTGATATTTTTTTAGATATTCTATCCAAAAATAAGAGGTCCAAGCAATTGAAAGAAAAGCTGTTGAATTATTTTTTTTAACTCTTTCGGGTTCCCACTCAACTGGATATGATTCTAGTATTCCTCCTAATTTTGGATCTTCATCAAACCATTTCAACATATTAATTAAATCATCTTTTCTGTTGACTTTGAAATGCCAATCAGCATCATGAATTATTATAAATTCTCCTGTAGCATAGGGGATAATTAAATTTAGAACCCTATCTTTTCCTTTTCTTTCATTTAATTCATAATATTTGAAAATTCCTGGTTTTCTGTTTTGAAATTCCTTCACGATATCTAATGTTTTATCAGTACAACCATCTAAACCGAGAATAACTTCATAATTTGGATAGGGCAAGTTTGCTAAATGCATTAATGCATTTCCAATTATTTTTTCTTCATTATGTGCCGCAATTATAAAAGATATTTTTTTCATTTTAGTGGCCTGAATCTATACTTGAATAACAAGTACACTGCTTTAATGCCGTCTCTCCAAGTGATCTTCTTACCCTCTTCAAATGATCTTGGTTTAAATGATATTGGTATAATTGTAAATTTGTGATTTTTTCTAAATAATCGAGCCATTAATTCAATATCATATCCAAAACCATTTGATTTAACTGGATTATTTAATAATAATTCTCTTCTGAAAACTTTATAACATGGTTCATAGTCCTTTAAATTTTTGGAATAAAGTAAGTTTCCTATCTTAGCTAAAATCTTATTTCCTAATGTGT
>CAYHJT010000124.1:0-3531 GCA_964356985.1 Candidatus Woesearchaeota archaeon | reverse complement strand
AGATAATAAGAAGGAGGCGTTGCCTCTACTTAAAATTTAGGATTGCACCAGCGCTGTAAATAAGAAATTTTATATATAAGCTAATGCAATTTATCATTATGGGTCAAGAAATGAATATCAAAGATTCTATGAAAATATTTGGAATGGTATTAATTGCTATAGGAATAGCTTGGTTTATAGCATCTATATTCTTGCTAGGATTAAATAAGCTCAAATGGTTGCCAGCAGGAATATTATTTATCATAGGATCTATATTCGTAATCTTCGTGGGTTTTTTAACAATACATTTGATGTCTAGTTCTTCAAGAGGTTCTGCAAGAGCTTCGATAAGCAAAAGATTATAGATAAAGAAAATATCCTTTGATTTTAAAACCGGCTTTGTGTAAATAGTCCATTTTGTGTATAAAGTCAAAAATTAGATTATTCTATAATATTGAATTGGATACAGTAAATCGTGCGAGAATGAAATAACTAATCCATAAGGAGTTACATTATTTCTTGCTCCAATTATATAACTATCAGCAGACATTGGTTTATTTTTTATAACTTCTCGCATTAAATTTGCATTAGCTTTTTCTTCTTTTTTCTGTATAGAGTCTTCATCATCGCCATCAAATACACGTACATGTAAATTAAATGGTCTTCCTACAGGAATAATATTTATTCTTTCTTTCTTAGAATTATAAACTCCGTCATCTTGAACTGTTAATTTTTCTAAATTTTGTTGTGTTTCTTTTACCATGATTGCTTTAATATAAAAAATCTTAAAAAGCTATCTTTTTGTGTATAAAGTAGACATTTTTAGAGACTATTTACACAAAGCCTTTAAAACCAAAAGCTTTAAAAATCCATTATCAAGGTTAAAATATACTTCTGAACATGCAAATCCAACAACTAAAACAAACTGAAAATGAACTTATTTTTTTGATAAAAGGAATTAATTCTGCAATAGCTAATACTCTTAGAAGATCAATGATGTCTGAAGTCCCTATTTTAGCGATAGATGAAGTCAATTTCATAAAAAATGACTCGGTATTATATGATGAAATCATAGCCCATAGAATGGGATTAATACCTATGATTACTGATTTGAAAAGTTATGAATTAACTGAAGAATGCACATGTAAGGGTGCAGGGTGCGCCAAATGCACATTGAATTTTACTTTAAAGGCCAAAGGCCCAGTAATGGTTTTATCTTCTGATTTAAAATCTCAAGATCCAAAAATCAAACCAGTTTTTGATAAGATGCCGATAGCACTTTTAATCAAAGGCCAAGAACTAGAACTAGAGGCTACAGCAAGACTTGGTTTAGGAAAGAAACATGCAAAATATGTTCCTGGAGTAATATTCTACAGGGGTGTAATGGCTGAAAAAGCTAAAGATATGAATGAAATAGACTTTAAGGACATTGGAAAGCATGAATTAAAGAGCGAAACTGATTTTGTATTTACAGTAGAGAGTTTCGGCCAATTAACTCCAAAGGAAATATTTGATGAAGCAATCAAGAGATTGAATTCTAGATTAGATGAATTTGAAAAACAATTGAAAAAATTGTAATAAAAAGATTTATAAGTTTTTTCTGGGTATTTATTCTTATGAAGATAGGTGTTTTTTCGCATATTAACGGAAATTATTCTAGGCTAGAGTCAATCCTTGGCAATATGAATCGTAAAAAAGTAGACCAGATTTACTGTTTGGGAAATCTAATTGGGAATGAAGCTAAAAAAAACGGGCTAAGCAATAACGATTGTGAATGCGCATTTTTGATGAAAGCTTATCAATATGAATTCAAGACATTTTATGCGTTACGCGGAATAAATGAAGAAGAATATTTGCAAAATTCTGAAGGAAATCATAATCCTAGAAATAATGGAATAAGATATTTTATAGCAGGTTTTCATCCAAATCAATTTATGATTGACAATGGATTTGCTTATGGTTTTATATTTGATGGGTTTGGTACTAAAGGAAGAAAAGAATCCAGGAAATTAATAAATGAAAAAGATTCTAGGTTTAATTATTTATTAAGAGATTCTAAACTTTTCAATAGACATACAAAAATTCTTTTTTTGGGCGATAATCAAGAACAAGAAGCTTATGTGAAAGAAAAGAATAATATAAATAAAAAAGTGTTCAAAAGCGACGACCAAATGATATTGCCAATAAATGACCCTAATTTTTTAGGTGCAGTTATTTCTCCTAGTTCTAAAGAGAATGGATATATGATACTTGAAAAGACTTCTTTAGAAGTTTATCAATAATCATTCATATCGTAATGCATCAACTGGGTTTTTCTGCGAAGCTTGTCTCGCAGGCAATAAACCTGCTATCGAGCCAACTATAAAGCTAAACAATAATGCCCCTATGATTAAATAAGGAGGAAATTCTGCTTGTATCAATAATGTGCCCCAAATTTGTAATGCTACAAATTCAACTAGCTTACCTAAGCCAATTCCGATAGAAATTCCTATTATTCCACCTATCAAACCTATCATTCCTGATTCAATCAAGAATAATATTAATATGTCTGAATCTTTTGCTCCTATTGATTTTAATATTCCGATGTCTTTTGTTCTTTCTAAGACTGAAGTATACATCGTGTTCATAATTCCAACTCCACCTACAATTAAGCTGATAGCAGCTATCCCTATGATTACTGCCTGAACAATGTTAAGAACTATTTTGAATGAAGCGATTGCTTCTGCACTTGTAGAGACCTTAAAATCTTCTTCTCCTTCATCTAAATTACGGTCCTTGCGGAGCTCTTTTTTTATTTTTTCGGCAACTACATCTGGACTATAACTAGAGCCTACTTCTGCAGTCAATATTGCGTATCTATCTCCAGAATTAAAAATCTCCCTATGAGTTTCTATTGGGATTATAAAAACATCATCGCTTACGGGATCGCCTAGTTTCTTTCTTATACCAATTACATCAAAAGTTTTTGATTCTATAGTTACTCTATCTCCAATATTTAGTGTTTTTCCGAATAAATTATCTTTTGTAGCTAAATTATAACCGATGATAACTTTGTTTTTATCTCTCGGTTTTAATTCGCGACCCTTAATAATTTCAAACCTTGCTCTTATGTTTCCATATTTGCTTGGATCATCAGGAATCCCCTGAACATATGAAAATTTAGTTTTTCCATTAAATTCTATTTGACCAGGATCTAATAAAAATCCAAAAGTCTTTGTAACTCCTTCAATATTTTTTATTAATCTTTCATCGTCTTCTGTTACTTTAGAAGAACTTGCTCCAGCGCTAGGTGGTCCAAAGCTATTTCCTGCAGGACTTATGGATATCCTATTTGTGCCTATTGAATTGAACTGCTCATTTATTGCTTTTTCAGAAACGATGTTTTCAGATAGGCCTTGGGCGTTTTGGGTTTGCCAGACCAGCATTGGGATATTTGGACGAATAAAGAAAACGCTTATCGTTAGCCCAGTCGCCGTCCCTAATAGCATCAATCTCCGATAAAGTTTCAGTATCTATTTAATTATAACATATTTAGGGCGGATTTTTTCATAT